>DNUI01000101.1 GCA_003508565.1 Syntrophaceae bacterium | reverse complement strand
GGATTAGCAGCGATCAGACGAAATCTTCAGAAATAACCCCGTTTCAACGGGTTGTACAACCATGGTTCTTACCATGGAAAGGGAAGGCGGGGTCATTGGCTCTGCCTTGTTTGCTTGCTGTCACAATGGGCAATACCTGGGCTGTTCGGTAATGCCCTACATTAAAATACCAACATTTTTTTCGCCCATTATCTCTGATTCAAGGCATTTCTCACATCTTACACAGCCAATAATGCCATCACCAAAAAGCTGACAATAAGCATCCCTACTGTTCCATTGACAATTCTGATGACACAACTTCCCTTCAACCCCAGTTACTTTAATATCAACCGCAACCTTCACATCCATCATTCATGCTCCTTCGCTATTAATCGTCCCTTCTATAATTGCGGCTTTATTATTTTGCAAATTATAAAATATGTCACGTGGGTCAAATGGGTTCAATTCTTTACTCTTGACATTTGGAATTTAACGGAACTTACCAACATATATCAAGAAATATGTTTCTGATTATCAATAATAAAGAATTGACCCAATGATCCGAATAATCAAAATGTCAAGAGTAAAGATTTGACCCCATAATCCTATATCTCTTCTATACCTGGAACTCTCTCGCCTTTTCCACCTCGAAACGACTCCCGATGTAGATCGGACATCGTTGATTAAGATTCTCCACCTTGATGGTGAGGATATCCTGCTTGCCGTCTGTGGCCATTCCACCGGCCTGTTCAATGATGAATGCCATAGGCTGAAGTTCATACAGGAGCCGCAACTTCCCCTGGGGGCTCTCTCTGATGAGTGCAGGGTATGTAAAAATACCGCCCCTCTTGATTAACAACTGATTGATATCCGGCACAAACCCACCGCTGTAACGAAGCTTGTATCCTTCCTTCTCCAGAAATTCTAAGTATTTGAGGTGTTCCGGAGCCCAGTCTTTTCTCAATCCTCCCGGGCTGTATATGTCCCCCCGTTCCCTTAAGGTAATGTTTTCCTCAGAAAGAACGTATTCCCCTTCACGGTTCAATACAAATTCATGGGTTCCCTTCCCTGCAGAATAGACCATTGTAATCAGCGGACCATACATAATGTACATAGCCGCTGCTAACGTTTTTCTCCCTTCGTCTAACATTGACTCTCTATGAATGCCAATTATCGTTCCTATAGTCAGGTTGGTCTCCACCAAAGAAGATCCAGCCAGGGGGTCTGCAGTGATGAAATATTTTTCTTCTCCCTTGCCGATTTGAATTACTGAGCCCTGTTCTTCTGATGTATACGCCCGGACAAACCCCGAATCCTTGAGCTGGTTCTTGAGAATTTCATCGGCACTCCTCTCTACAGTCTGTTGCTCTTCACCATGCTGGAAAATGCGTATGTTCTTAAATCCTGCCAGTTTCCTGTTCGCTTCCTGCATTTTGGCAGAGATGTATTTTCCCATAACGGCTATTTGCCATATTAGCCTGCGTAATTCCGTTTCCACACCCGATTTCCACATGTGTCTGCGCAGATCGATGATAAATTTAGTATAGTCCGAAACACCTTCGTTCATTGTCGTTCATCCTTCTTAATTATTTATTTTTTTGTAACAATTAATTATCATTTTAACAAGGGTATTTTGATTTTTCTGGGAAGGAAGAATCACTGATTCGACCAAGACAGGCCTTCGTCGTTTTCAAATCACGATGCCTCGAGATTACTTTCGATACTATTTCCAGGGGAATGCCGTTTTTACTAACATATACGGCCAAGCATTAAAAATCAATTCTTCTTGTTTAATCACGCGGAGAATGTTATTTGGAACGGCAACGCGTATATCCGTTACCAACAACATTCTTTCAATCCTTTGAGGCCGGCATGAAAATACACTACGAGTTCTTTTTTGAAAATGAGCGGGTTGAGGCTTTTGACCTCACATTTAGAAAGTCCGACCTGAGCCTGCAATCGTTTCCCGTGGGGAATACTGAACCCTGGACTGAGCTGAAATTCAATCAATGCAGGGTGTGCACACTGAAAGCGACAGAGCACAAATACTGCCCGGTTGCGTGCAACCTCTCCTATGTGCTTCTCCAATTCAAGGACGACTTCTCGAATGAAAAGGTCAGGGTAACGGTGACGTCAGAACAGCGGGTGATCGTAAAGGAGGCGTCCCTGCAGGAAGGGGTCTCGACGTTGATGGGCCTTATCATGGCTACCAGCGGATGCCCTGTTCTTGACAAATTCAAGCCGATGGCGTTTATGCATCTGCCGTTTTCAGACAGAGTCGAAACGATTTTCCGCGCGGTCTCCACCTATCTCACCGCGCAATATGTCCGTGAGATGAACGGGTTGACTCCGGACTGGAAGCTGACAAACTTCAAGGACATATATGTGAAAGTGAAGCAGCTTAATAGCGACTTTTCGAAGCGTTTACGGGAGATCAAGGGAAAAGATGCAAACATCAATGCACTCATTCGGCTCGACATGTTCGCGGAGACCGGTGCCTTTTCATTCTCAAAAAACTGGATAAAGCGGCTGGAGTCAATATTCTCGGCCTATCTGGACGAGTAGAGATTTCAGACCGGAAACCGATTTTCTGTTACATGAAATTAATTCAGAAAGGGATATCATCTTTAGGGATGTTATCCCTTTTCTTTCTTAACGGATAATAAGAGTTCACAAACCTTATTAATTGCTTCGAATACGCGTCATTCTGCAATTACGCTACAGAATGACGCGTATTCGAAGGAGATATTTTTTCGCCTGAGAATCCAGCTTGCTAATAGTCTGAATGCAAAAAAGTGTAAGATTGTCGGCTTTCTTTACATTTCCCAGATCACTGCATAAATATATGTAATACATCATATTACATGAAATTGGTGCCTGCTTGTCGCTTGACAAGTGTCGGAATGGTTTACACTTTCAAACGTATTTATGACGACGTAAATAAATATTACATTATTAAATACAATAGGTTACATCACATGATATTTCGGCATAGATATTGCTATTTATAAACAAAAACGAGATTGTTCACCCAACGGTCATACGAGATTCTAAACCATGTCATAAAACACCTTTATCGTAGAGGTGATGCTATGGAAAACATAATGCCCGGAATTTACGTCATTAGACGAGAAAGTCATATTAAAGCCAAAGTTATTAAAATTAAAACTACGGACCAGCGCCACATAGAAGAAACAATCAGGCTGGCAAACAATGGTATTTCAACAATGCTGTCAAGTCATTCTCGAACACCTGAGGGATATCAACTATTCCTGCAGGTGGATGCCGATGGGGGGCTGATATACCACAAGATTTTAGATGTCCTGTTGTCACTGCCTTGTGACAGGATAATCCTGGAGAGAATTAATTGTTAAACCCTCACGCGTAGAAGGGCGCAATAGAAATCCGGGTATTTTTTAGCGAAGATATATGATTGATATCAAATCGGCCAATTACATAATGCTCCTTGCAGGGATTATGATACTATCAGGGGCATTGGGTGGTATGATGAGCGCTTTCCTGAGGAAAAGTGACGATCTGCCATTCTTAATGGTAATTTTTAAGTATATCTTTACAGGGATTGTCACCGCCATGATGGTGCCATTAATACTGAATCTGTTCTCCAGCGATTTACTCGATGCCGGACAGACAAATCCGCTGAAATTGCTTACGTTAAGCGGGTTGTGTATTTTTTTTGCGCTGTTTTCCCCCATATTTATAGAAAGCATTTTCAGGAACCGACGGCACGATGAAGGATGGTACCCTCCACAGATCCATCTGGGTGGTGATAAGTTAGAGAAAAAAATAGAAGTCAGGAGTAGTGCTGCTGCTGCAGTGGTACCTGAAAAAGCAAAATTTTCTGAACATCAGTTAAAAATATTGAAAGCACTTGCTCAGGCAGAAGGGGCAAAACTAACTTTGATTGACCTTCTGAGAGCTGCTGCGATTCCACAAAGTGAGTTTGATGAGATTCTTGCGATATTAATGGTCAAGGGATTAGTTGCCCAGGAGCTGATTGAAGGCAAAAAGCTTCAGCTTGTCTTAACGGCACGGGGAGAACAACAGCTGAAAAAAATGACTAAATGACATCTCACCAGCACGGAAACTGCAATAATTCTTTCTCCGGCTTTATAGTAATATTATCAAAGCAGTAATTTAATACTATTATTGTTAGTGTAAAACAATGTATCTCAACGTAATTATTAGTGATAACTGTAAAATAATGTCGGTATTCTTTACATTGTCGAGATCACTGGCTATGTTGATGATATGTTTATCATAACATGCCGTCTGTACTCACAAACCACATGAAAAGTGTCGGGGTGGTTTACACTATTTGTAGTTCCGTTTTAATCTTAATATAAGAAATCCCATCATATCATATAGTTACGTATTGGCATTATTTTTGCCAATAAATTATTGTATAGGCGTTTCTATCTCCACGTGATGGACTAAATACAATAGATGATATTGAAAAATGAGGTTGTACATGAAGCACAAGAATAATAAAGAATTACAGCAGTTAAAATCCAACTGCAGTAAATGTGCACTGAAGAAAAACAACCTTTGCCCCTATCTTGAGGAGATAGCAAAGTGTGATATGTTTAATGAGTTAAACGGCAAAAGGTATTCAAGAACATCCATGAAGGGAACCGTCAATACCATAGGATACTGACTTCAATCCCGACTTTCATTCACAATAAAGTTTTAGGAAAAGCACTAGTACCTATCGGTTCAGTAATGGATCTTTCCCTTGGTGGGAATAATAATTTCTATTTATTGATTGGGAGATATATTTTTATGAAAGATGAAGAGAGTGGTCAGGAGAAATTTTACTTTGTCGTGAAGTTAGTCTCAGAGCTGCGTGAAATGCAGAATCAGCTGAGCAACCTGGAAAAGATCAAAGTAGAGTATGAGACAGAAATGTCGCAGCGAATTCTTATTGAGGAGGAGTTTCACAAGACCAGGACTTCTCTTGAGGAGCAATTGGCCGAGCGTGGGGCTGAACTGGAAAGGATCGCAAAAGTACTCCAGGACGAGGTTAGAGAGCGTCATCGTCTTGAGGAGGAGTTTCACAAGATCAGGACTTCTCTTGAGGAACAATTAGCCGAGCGCGGAGCTGAAATAGAAAGAATTAGAGCAGAGCATCAGAGCAAACTCCAAGAGTGGAGAGGGATCATAGACAACCTGAGCTTTCGATTACAAAATTCTAACCTTTAACATCGTTGCTTCTTTCTCTAAGTGCTTAAAAAATATAGCTACCTCCTTTACTGTTCGAGATTTTAAAAAACATGATTTCAAGTTTTCTCATCCGGTTTCAGCGTCACGATATTAAAAAAAATGGTCAAGGCAACCGGAAAATATAAAATAATCAACATGACAATAGGGATAACCATTTGCCTCACATCATTACCTTTATCAACACCATGTATGATATATGCAAGGCACAGGAGAATCCCGCTTATATTGTGAATACGAATGGTCAACATGTTGGCTGGTGACATTTTCGCATCATGGTTATAATTTTTAATTAAAATCCTTAATGCTTTGAAGAACCAGGGGAGCGTGACCAGTGCGCAATAAACCCACCAGCTTGCAGATCCAATCAATGGCGCAAGGATAAGAATCAAGTAAGCGCTGAGCATGCTCAACCCGTAAAACCACACGGATTTTTCCCTGCCGAAGATGACGACTAAATTCCGTTTGCCGCCCGTACGGTCATCATTTTCATCAGGAATTTCATTGATGATGATCATGGCAAACATCATGAAACCTAACGGAAGCAGCACATACATCGCGTCCCAGGAGATGTATTGTGACTGGACAAAAAAAGCTCCTAGTCCAATGGTCAGGCTAAAATTAACGAGCTGAGACAATTCGCCAAAGCCACGATAGCCATAGCGTATTGGCGGCGCTGTGTAGAAAAAGGCGCACCATACGCCAAATACGCCAAAAAACAACACCTGCCAGCCTCGTGTCGCCACAAGAACCAGACCGATGCCAATCGTGATCAAATACCCGACACGAAATGCCCGCGCCATCTGTCGGGGCAAGAGATGACCACTCGTCAGCGTGCCGCTACCACCGGAATACGGATTTCTTTCCCTATTTTCTCCACGATCAACAGAATGGTGAAAATCATAATAATCATCCGTCATATTCAAGGCGATATGGTTGATGGTCACACCAAGAACTGTCAAACTAAAATACGACGGATAAAATCTCCCGGTCATAGCCCAGGCGATTATACTGCCTAAAAACGCGGGTAAAAAACTGGCAGGCACAAAATGATAGCGAAACGCCTGCCACCAGATCGCAATGTTCGAAGGACTGCGGCTCATTCGAATTCTCATGGAGGAAATATTTTTCGTATTCGATTTCCTGTTTTTTTTACGGCTCTATTCTTCCGTAGCTAATAGGACAAAGAACGTGAAAAAAGAGCATGTGAAACTTAACTGGGTGTCCACTTTTTTGGGTAATGATCAGTGTCGGCATCCCTTTTCTAAGCGGCAACGGAGACGTCCATGGCAAGAGATGAAATGGCCAGGGTAAGTTCTTTGCCAAGGGGGTTGGCCGGTCGTATGCCATTTTTTATGACAAGGACCGTATTGTTTGACAGTACAATATTGAGTCCGTTTTTCATATTTCCCAGAGTCATCTTTCCCGGGTTACGCAGGGTGGATGAATTTTGAAACGTCCACTCATGACTCAGATGACGCCCCCAATGCTTCCGGCGTATCCTGTCATTTCCACATACCCTTCAGATGTCAAAGGTTTATGGGAAGAAGTTCCTTTTCCACTAACGGTTCCCTCATAGTAGATTACGCCTGTTGAACCAGCCGTGTCGAGCTCCTGGTTTGTGATCGTCGTTGAAAATACCAAGCTTATATCGGCCGGGGGAATACGGATTTGCCAGCGGCTTGGATAAAGGCCACCGCTCGCGGGGCTTTTCCAGTGAGCAAGGGGCTTTATATCTATGTCCTGAAGCTTCAAATGTCGGGCACGGCCATTTTTCTCGACCAGGGTTCCCGATGAAGATGGCTCCACAGTGCCGTCTTTGCGGCGGAGCATATAGATCATGAGATCACGACCGTCAGACAGATGGAGGCTGAACCAGTCCCACCCCACCTGCTCTGCGGAAAGTTGATGTGAGCCGAATTCCTGATCGAACCAACTCTTACCGGTGACATTTACAGGATCGGACATCTTCTCTGTTTTCAGGATACCTTTTGTTTCCAGATCTGTGAATGAATAGTAGTAAGTGGCCTGTCCACCCAGGGGGCCTTTTCTGCTCAGCCCGTTTTCACCGTGAAGGACGACGGGTTTTCTAGGGATGAGTTCCAACCGTAAATACGTGCCGCCGTGCTTGGCGTCGAGGAGGACCCTGCCGTTTTTCATCCTGGCGCGCCAATTCAGACACCAGACATCCATACCGTGTGTGCTTGCTCCCGCCAGACCGGGGCCGGGACGGGAAACCTGTTCGGAAAACCAGAAAGAGCCGTTCCCAACGTCGGAAATGGCGAAGTGAGCAAGATAGACATCGTGGATGGACCAGGCGTTCCGGCGGTTTTTTCTCTCCGTTTGTATGCCCTGACGGAAAAAGGTGAGCTGATAGCCATAGCGATTACTTTTTTCGCCGACAAGATTTCCCGTAAAGTACCACCATTCCGTGCGGTAATCAGGATGAGCACCGTGATCCTTTGGAAAATGCCACGACCTCTGTGTGATGGCCTGCTTCCATCCGTCAGCAGGTACCGGCACCGGTAACATCAGAATGACGCCCAGGACCGCTATCAGAACCATCGTGATACGTAAAATCAGTCTTTTCATATTGCCTGCTCGAGGATTCTTTTGTTTTTTTTCGTTCTTATTCTTCCCTTATCTGCATCTGCGGATAATTCCGCCTGACCTTCCATATCGGATACAGCGCCGCCCCAAGACTCGCGAGGAAGGCTGTCACGGCTGTAAGAAGATAGGGCTGCCACTGCATATGGAAAAAGATGGTCCAGTTAAAACTCCGGAGATTGATCACCTTGATCAAGATAAACGCCAGAATCGTTCCCACAGCGCAGCTGAGGACGAAGCTGATAAACCCCATTCCTATGGCTTCCATGAGTGTCATGGACGATACCTGGCCGGTGGAGAAGCCCAGAGCGCGATATATTCCGAAATCCCTCTGCCGCTCTATGAAAAGGGTCATTAAAGCCCCAGCAATGCCGAAAAAGGCAATGACAATGGCCATGATGCGCATGGAACGTGTTATGGCGAAGGTGCTGTCGAACACTTCAAGGATACTGTTATAGAACTGCTTCTGGGTAAAAACGGGGAGCCCCCTGGCCAAAGCTTTTTCTCTCACGGTGTCGAGAAGCTCCTGCCGGCGGGGATTCGCAGGGTTGATGAAGACAGCCACGCTGTTGATGGCATAATCGTGAAACAGATTAAGATATGTGCTCCGGTCCATCATGATGAGACCATGCTCCGTCGAATAATCATAAAATGCTGCTTCCACTTTGAGTTGAACGCTACCTCCAATCCCGTCCAGCGCGATTGTATCTCCGGGTCGGACATTGAAATTCCTGGCAAAACTTTCCGAAATGATCACACCGCCACTTTTCACGGCTTCCCAGTGCTCGTCGCCACCCTCGATCCATGCGAAACGGGCAAAACGCTGCAGTACAGGGGCATTGATGGCAGTGATATAGGCAGTTCGCCCCCGATAGAGGATTTTCACCTTGCGGTATGCATCAACACCGCCAATGGCATTTATGGACCTTAATTCCTCATAGAAGTCAAGAGGGACTTCCGTTTCCGAGGCGTTCGAAATGTAAAGATCTCCCCGGAGCTGGGTTCCCATCCACCATGCGAGCGACTCCCGGAAACTGCCGATCATGGAAGCGAGGCCGATGGACATGGAAAGGGCTACCATGAAGGCCGCCACGGCGACACCCGACCGGCCGAGATTTTGCCGGATGTTCCCTGCGGCCACTTTACCGGCTATCCCGCCTACGAGGGAAAGAAACACCTTTAATGCAGGTGCCGCGTACACGAGGAGAATCCCCGTCAACAAGCTCAACCCCAAAAGAACCCCGAAGGTTGCGGCATAGGCCATATAGATTTGTTTTCCTGATGCAAGAAGGATGACGAGACTGATCATCAAAACGACTATGCCGGCATACGCCGCCTTTAACGCTTTTTTGCCGCTCCGACGGGATGCTGAGCGGCCCCGAAGCGCCTCTACGGGATCTGTGCGGGCCAGTTCAACGAGGGGGAGAAGGCTTCCCAGAATACTTGCTCCGCAGCCAAGGATGATCCCGCTCAGCAGGATCAAGAACGACCATATAGGCGGTGTCGGTCGCAGAAAGAAATAGAGATTGCTGATGGTGCTGCCTATAATCGTCGTGAGAAAATGGCTGAGCAGGTAACCAAGGACACTTCCAATAGCACCTCCTGCCGTACCGAGGATCAGGATTTCGGCGAGAAAAGCAATGGTAACCTCATACCGCTTAACACCCAGGCTTCTCAGAATGCCCGCATCCTTTCTGCGGCTCACAACGGTGAACATTGTTGTGTTATAGATCAGAAAGACAGCAACAAAAAGGGCCATCAGGGACATGGCTTCGAGGTTCAGGCGGAATGCGCCTACCATGGATCTGAACGTTTCCTGACGCTCAAGACTTGACTGTATCCGGAAACCGGTTTCCCATCTGCTCCTGAAATCAACCTCATCATCAAGAATCAAATCGACATGATCCACTTGACCAGGAAGTTCAAATATTTCCTGGGCATGAGCGATGTCCATAAGGATAAGAGGCTCCCCAGAAGGGTTGGGAAAAGTGGCAATTACCCGAAGAAGACCCCTGGATGTTTTCATATCACTGCCCGGAGAAATTCCCATTTTATCGGCGAGCCGCGCCTCAAGAAAAACAGCCCGCTCGTCGAGAAAAAATTCCATGTTCCGTTCTCCGGATTCTCCTCGTCGCTGTGTGAAGGGTGAGTGTAAGAGCTCCGGCCGTATCTGCCGGTCAAGAAAGGGATCTATGCCGAGAACCCGAATCAGGTTACCGTCTTCAAGTCGAAGCTTGCGGTCGAGAACAGGTGACATGGAACGGACTGCCCGATCGCGCATCAAATCGGTCAAAATTCTTTCATCCATTGTACCTGCCGGACGTTCGATGAGGTGGGTGCCTTTCCCCTGCAGAAACGAAACGGCATCACTGAAACTTGACAGGGCCGATCTGGCCGAGAGGACCATCCCTATTACTGCAGCCACGCCGCAGGCGATGCCCATGAGTTGCAGGAGACTCAGGCTCCGCCGTCTGATCAAGTATCTCAAAAAGGATTTGGTAACTATTTTCACAAGGGGATTTCACCCTTCCTTATATTTCTTCACTGTTCAATTTGTCTGTGATGATGCCGTCGACCATTGTCAGAATGCGATCGGCGTAATGGCATGCAAGAGAAGTGTGAGTGACCATAACAAGTGTCATGCCGGTCTGCCGGCACCGGGAAGTCAGTATCTTCAGTATCTGGTTCCCCGTCATTGTGTCCAGATTTCCTGTCGGCTCATCTGCCAGAACCAGAGCGGGGTCCTTCACGAGGGCACGGGCAATGGCCACGCGCTGCTGTTCTCCTCCTGAAAGTTCATGGGGATAGCGCCGTTCCTTTCCATGGAGGCTGACTCCGGCAAGGGCTTCTCCGGCTATCTGAAGGTTCGATATACCGGCAAGCTCCAAAGACAGGTGGACATTTTCCAGAGCGGTGAGGGTGGGAATAAGATTGAAGAACTGGAATACAAACCCCAACCTTGTTCTCCGCAATTCTGTCCGGCCTGCTTCGCCGAGCGTCTCAAGGTTTTTCCCCTCGATTTCGATGAGACCGCGGGTAGGACGGTCGAGACCGGCAATGAGGTTGAGAAGAGTGCTTTTTCCGGAACCGCTCTTCCCGAAAATGGCGAGCACTTCTCCCCGGCGCACTTCCAGGCTTGTCCCGCGGAGAGCCGCATTACCGCCATGACCCTCTTCATCGTAATATTTCCAGAGGTCGACCACTTTTATGACTGCGTGTGACACTATGTCCTCCCGTAACCCATATCACCCGGCCTCGTGGGCGACTGCTTCTCGGCAAGTTCCCTCGCTACCTCACTCTTAATGCCCAACTGGAGCCGGATGGCGTGGATATCTCCCTTTTTTCTCCGTCACTCCAAAACCTCCCGCACGATGGCCGGCGCCTCTTCGGAAGGTCGAAATACCTGAACGACGTCAGCAATTCCCCTGACATCATCGAGATGGTGATACACCTCCCGGCCAATGATCTTGTCTCTATGGGGATTATATTGATAAGAGCATGATTTTTTTTGTGAGTAAAGGAATATTCATGATGCCCGTAAAGGTGATCATTACGCATTGAAGGCAGTTAAGATTTGATGAGAAACAGGCAATTTATATTCTTTTCCTTATTCCCCTTTTTACTGTCTGTCAATTCATATGAGGCGTTTCTTGAGACGGCTTGCTGTTCCACACGGCCAGTGTATCCGGCGAGCCCTGACTGCGGATACCATTGTCCGTCAAAATTTCTTCAGTGGCATTGAGCATGTCTTTACGGGGAAAGATCATTGTTTCACTGAAACGGCGTTTAAACTCAATCTTGATAAAATCTTCCTTGCTGTCCCTGAGCACCTCCACAAGATGTTTCAGGTTTTTTATGGCCGTATCGTTGATGGCCCACACTACTTCACCTCCGAGGCTGGAGTAACCCTTCACCAGCTTGTGAGGGAAAGAAGGTGAAGAGACGACGACCAATTCCTCACCGTCAAATGCGGGTGTATCGCCAATCCTTGTTGCAAGGGGACTCCCCGCAATACTGAGGGCAGCGAACACGTTGCTTGCCGAAGAAGTAAATATACCGACATACTCCAACGTTGCCTTGGAAAAAACGAGAGGCCCGTATACAAAAAAGGATGGGTAGGCGCCGTTCAGGCTCGGTATCAGTAGTGGACTGGTAACTGCTACTGGAACGTCAACCGATAGTGTCTTTCCTCCGCGGACCACAGTGAGAGAAACCCTTCCTTTCTTTGAAATCTTCTGAATGAAATATCGAAAGTGGACACGGAGGTTTTTATTGAGCCTAACCATCCCCTGATTGTCCACTATGTTGTCGCCGATCCTGGTGATTACATCCCATTTCCTTAAGGGATAGGTCGCACCCGCGTCCGACGGTTCATGGACCACAATACCTGTCACCTCCTTGTCCAGCTTGAGAAAGGTACGAAGGGCTGGATTTTCAAGGGTTTGCAGTTCGTCGAACAGCGCTGGCTTTCCGTCATAAACGCCATCGGCAATATCCTGGAGAAAGATTTCAACTTCTTCACAGGGGATTATGTAGCCGATATTCTGCGCCTTTCCGAGGTGACTGAAGGTAAGGCCGATCATCTTGCCGTCCACTATGGCAGGTCCGCCGCTATTGCCAGGATTGATTGCGGCGTCAATCTGAATGCGAAGTCCCGAAACAGGGTAATTATATCTCGTAAATTCAATACGGGATACAATACCCTTGGTAATTGACAGGCTTGAGCCACCCACGGGAAAGCCATAGGCCATGACGGTATCCTTAACCTCAGGCAGGGTGTGGGCCCTTTTCAAAGGTGGACGGTTATTGAAAAATGTCTCATCTTCCAGTTTTAGAACGGCAAGATCAATACCCGGGGCGATTGCCTCAACAGTGGCGGAGATCTTATCGCTTCCCTGATTTGCCTGAACGCTTACCTGACTTGCGTAGATCACCACGTGGGCATTGGTAAGGATTCGCTTACCCTCCATAACCACACCGCTCCCGGTTACCTCCTGAGGGGCCTGCTTGGTCCAGGGTTTGAAGGGATCGGGGTTGCGCTTGGTCGCAAAGATTTTGACTACGGAATTTTCAATTTTGGAGTCGGTGGCTGGGTTAGGACTGGAACCTTCCAATCCGTAAGCAAGGGCAAATGGCGCCATTGCCCCGGCGATGAGAATCAGCATGGCTATAAAGGTACAGGAAAGGGGGGATTTCATTGTTGGGGAAAGATTCACATTTTTCATATCCAAGTATTTGAGCCAAGTAGAGCGGTTTCTCCTAATGCTGTAGGTTGACATTTTTCCCTCCGTGCCGCCTGGTTTCCGGCGGTGACAGGTTATTTCAACTATTCACGATGGCAATCTTGCACATTTCTTGAATTCCATCAACTGCAGAGTTCAGGAAAGACAACGCAACAAGAGCTGTAAATATTTTTTCTTATGGTCGGTCGGTGGTTGCTGGTGCGCACGCCACCTATAACGCCATAGAATTAACATGCTATAAATAATATCGATTACCGGTTGTAATCTTTGACAATAATGGTTACATATAAACTATAGTCTGGTAATCTTCCAGTTTGATTATAAATATGCATTTTTAGAAGAGAAAGATTAACGATTACAAATGAAGAGCCAAGAAAAATATCTTACTATTTTAAACAACATCAGCGACGGAGTATATGTGCTTAATACTGACGGCTACTTCACCTTCGTGAATCAAGCAATAATCGACGGGTCGGGTATCCCATCGGAAAAATTTTATACTTTACATTACCTCGATATCGTTGATCCTGAATACCATGATCAGGCCAAGAGAAACTTTCAACGTGTGATGAAAGGTGAGGAAGGAATCCCCTATGAACTGAGATATACATCATTCAATGGGCAGATAAGAATTGTTGAAGTTCATTCCAAGCCTATCTACGATCAAGGAAAGATTAACGGTCTTCAGGGCATATCGCGTGATATTACCGAGCGCAGACGGGCAGAAGAGGTGCTGAGGAGGTCTGAGGAAAAATACCGGACTGTTTTGAACAATGCCAGCGACGCTATAGTGCTCGGGGATGAGCAAGGGAATTTGCTCGAAGTGAACAGGAAGGCGGAGGGGCTCTTCGGCTACCCGAGAGAAGAGCTGTTGCGGATGCACTACACCGAGCTTCATCCTACGATAGAACTGGAAACTACCGTGGCAGCGCACAGGGACATTGTTACTCACGGAAAAGGTGGTCTTCAGAAGGGTGTTGTGCTCCGAAAGGATGGAACAGTTGTCCCCGTTGATATTACTGCCACCGCCATTGAATATAATGGCATGAGGATTCTTCAGGCTTCATTCAGGGACATCTCCGATCATAAACAGACAGAGGATACGCTGGAGAGACTGATCCGGGAGCGTACCGTCGAACTTTCCGAGAAAAACAAACAACTGGTCGAGGAGATCACAGAGCGTAAACAGATG
>DNUI01000238.1 GCA_003508565.1 Syntrophaceae bacterium | reverse complement strand
GTCAGCATGCGCGCATCGCGGTTTCTCAACCAATCGAAATAGCGTTGAGGAATTTCGCTTCCCGGAATATCGCCGTGACGATGAACGCCGAGAACCTCCTTTTCCATGGTGATCAGACGATTATTTTCGAGACGATGCCCAAGGAGGCGACGTGCAGGGTGCAGCAAATCAAGATGTGGCATGTTTACAAGCATGTCCGGAAGACGGTTAAGAATAAATCGTGTGGATAATAGACCAACATCAAATGCCTTGCCGTTGTAACTCACGATAAAACTCTTCTTGCCGGCAAGATCAAGCAAAAAACTCAGTGAGGCCCGTTCCTCGGAAAAGTCGCGTGCGAAGATTTGCTTCGTACAGAATGTGTCATTTTCAAACCAGCCAAGACCGATAAGAAAAGCAAAGGTACCGGTGCCTCCAGTCAATCCCGTAGTCTCTGTATCGAGAAACAGCGCATCGGTGCAATGTAAGAAAGCCATATCAGGATTATTGGCAAGTAATGCTACGGCGTTCATATCCAAGGAGGAAATATCACCGATACACCGGGAACCGTGTCTTGAAGAGCCGGGAAAATATCCATCCGAGATGAAAAATTTACCGCAGTCATTCTGTAGTTCTTCTCCTATCATCATATCTTTTAAGGATACGGCGTCTTCTTGACGAGCGTAGACAGGCTTATATGAAGAAGCAGGTCGACGCGAGGCAATGGCTTCTATGCGCCGGCGCAGTTCATCAATCTCATCCGCTCTTGATGATTTTTTTTGTGTAGATGAATCTTCGCCGGTCAGGCGATGCAGACGCTTGATGGTATTCATGGCGTATCAATCATCAGATTAAGAATGGCCAAAACAGATTCTTTTGCCACAGGACCGACCTCAAGGGTAGGTCCGACACAACTCGGACAACCATGGTTGCACGAACAGCTGCGGACCAGGCTTAGCGCAGAAGCTATTAAACGGTCGTGCTCTTTATACAAAAGATCTGAGAAACCGATGCCCCCGGGATAGGCATCAAAGATAAAAACAGTCGGGTCAAAAGCATCCACCATAACCCCGCCGGTACTTTTTGTGTTGTGGGGAGATGTTGTAATGAAGCGCGCATCGGCACCATGACGTACAAACCATTCACCACTCTTATCGCCGATACACCTGTCCACATCATGAACATCGGCCATGAGAAGCATCGATGCCAGGTGATGCAGGCAATAGGCAAGGCCGGAAAGGCCGTCGATAATTTCCGACTGCGTATAAGGCAACTTGGTGAGGAGGTCTCTGGGAACGGTAAACCAGTAGCTCGTTGTATGCATGTCTTTCTCAGGCAGCGTCACATCGCCGTACCCAAGGTTTTCAGAGGTATAGAATTTAATCTTTTTATAACCTACTACCTTGCGCACGACCTGTACCTCACCGTGCTCGACAATTATTTTTTGTCGTTGTTTTTTCGCGAAGCTATCAATAACTCTTACGTTCGTATAGGTCATGGCATCGGTGAAATAATCCACATCAACTTTATGCACGTAGGCCGTTTTGCGCTCAAGATCAAGTTTGTCCACGTAGTACTGCTGGGATTCAACCATATAAATTGCATCGTCATGAACCGTGGAAAAGGCACTGTCCCAATCGACTTCAGCGATAACGTCATGTGAGCCCGTTTCTGTCGTATCCACGACGACGACATTTTCGGGATTAATGGTTCGCAGGCTTACCTCATCGGCAGGGTAGCTTTCCGCCGTCCAGTGCCACCTGTCATCAACCTTGTGAAGGACGCCTTTTTCTTCCAGATAGTTGAGAAGTTCTTCAAGATTTTCTCTTCCAAATCGCTCCCCCTTTTCGAAAGGAAGCTCAAAAGCGGCACTCTTCAAGTGGTGCAGGAGGATAAGCAGATTATCAGGATTGACGCGGCAGTGTTCCGGTGAGCGTGAAAAGAAGTACTCCGGATTCTCCACAATAAACTGATCCATGGGGTTGCTGCGGGCAATGAGAACGGCCAGGCTGTGACCCCGTCTTCTACCCGCCCTGCCGGCCTGCTGCCAAGTGCTGGCGATTGAACCAGGGTAACCGACCATGATGCACGATTCCAGGTCTCCAATATCAATCCCCAGTTCCAAGGCATTGGTGCTTACCACACCCATGACCTCACGATCTCGCAGCCCCTGCTCAATCTGCCGGCGCAGATTCGGCAGGTAGCCGCCCCGGTATCCGGTGACAAAGTGCGTGTCAACGGGCTTTCCCTTTGCAAAGTGATCCTTCAGATATTTCGTGAGAATCTCAACATTCAAGCGGCTTGTAGTGAAGACAATAGTCTGTATCATATTTGTGATTAGTTCTGATGCCAGTATCCTTGCGGGTGTCATGGCTGACTGCCGGATTCCGAGTTCACGATTGACAATAGGAGGGTTATAGAGGATGAACGTTTTTGATGCAGTGGGAGCGCCACTTTGTTTGATCAGTTTCACGGGACGCTCCAAAAGGGACTCGGCATGTTCCCCGGGATTTGCCACCGTTGCGGAGCAACAGATAAAAACCGGTTCATTACCGTAAAAACGGCAGACTCTGACGAGACGCCGCATGACGTTTGTAAAGTGAGAGCCGAAGACCCCGCGGTACACGTGCAATTCGTCAATCACGACATACTTAAGATTGGCAAAAAGCTTCTGCCATTTCGTGTGATGCGGCAGTATTCCCGCGTGGAGCATGTCCGGGTTTGTGACGACGACATGGCCCTGCTTGCGAATCGCCTGGCGTGCGTCATCGGGTGTGTCGCCATCGTAGGTGTAGGTTTTTATGTCTGCCCGCAAGTCAGTGATCATGCTATGGACCTCATGCATCTGATCTTGGGCGAGAGCTTTCGTGGGAAATATATACAGGGCACGCGTTTCCGGTTCTTCCAGTATTTTTTGGAGGACAGGAATATTATAGCAGAGTGTCTTGCCGCTTGCCGTCGGGGTGACCAGTACCACATT
>DNUI01000014.1 GCA_003508565.1 Syntrophaceae bacterium | reverse complement strand
AGTCGTATTTCAAAAAATCGGACCAATGCGTCCGAAGAATTTCCTGTATCAATTAAACCGAGAAAACTCAGCAGTAAATGAAATAACTCACTGTTTTTCTTTCTTTCCGGTGTAAATTTGTCGATCAGTTCAATGAGATATGAGGAAACAAGAGTATTTTCGAGCTCTTCCCTGATATGTGCATGGTGTTTTATGACATCACAACCCTCAATGAGAGATAGTGTCCCACTCCCTTTTTTTGAAAAAATGATGTTACCGTAAGAAAAAGGTTCGAGGGCATTGGGAAATCTCTTTCTGCTTCGCCGGGCGCCCTTGGCTATTCCCTTGAGCTTACCGTACTCACTGGTGTAAAATGTTATTATCCTGTCTGATTCTCCGTAGTCGAGGGCATATAAAACAATTGCCGGACTCTTGTGTACGACCCGTGTGTTCATAGGGACTCTCGGTATTTTATTTCCCCGCCTACAACTGTAAGTATAGCTTTCCCCTTGAGGCACCATCCGTGGAAGGGCGTGTTTTTCCCTTTTGAACGCATACTGTCACGATTGACAGTCCATTTTTTGCCAGGGTCAATGACGGTAATATCGGCGTCAGAACCTATTTTCAGATTTCCTTTGGGGATTTTAAGTATAGCAGCCGGATTTATGCTCATCTTGAGGATTAAATCCCTCATTGTGAGAGTACCGTCATCAACGAGTTTCATACTAAGAGCAAGGGATGTTTCCAACCCTGTGATTCCAGAAGCAGCGTATTCAAATTCTACCTCTTTATCTGTGGAAGCGTGAGGGGCGTGGTCGCTGGCGATTACATCAATAGTTCCATCTCTGAGACCTTCTTTGAGGGCATTAATATCTTCTACTGTCCTCAAAGGGGGGTTGACTTTCGTAGATGTGTCAAATTCTCTCAGGGTTTCATCGGTAAGAGTATAGTAATGGGGGGCAGTTTCTGCTGTTACCCTGACGCCCCTCTCCTTTGCATCTCTGATTATCCTGACAGCTCCCGCGGTGCTGACATGGGCGATATGAAGAATGGTCTTGGTATAATCGGCGATAATGATATCCCTCGCAACGATCGTCTCTTCCGCGATGGTGGGGATTCCCTGAAGACCGAGTTCGGTGGACACAAAACCTTCGTTCATAGATCCCCCGGCCGACAATTGGAGGTCTTCACAGTGTGAGATGATCGGCATATCAAGGGAAGATGCGTATTCAAGGGCCCTTCTCATCAAGGCGCTGTCTGTGACAGGTTTTCCGTCATCTGAGAATGCTACAGCGCCGGCATCCTGCAAATCTCTAAATTCCGTCATAGTTGATCCTTCCGATCCCACACTGATTGCTGCTATGGGATATACATTCACGAGATTGCATGTTGCCGCCTTTCTCTTTATATACTCCGTTACCGAGCGGGTGTCATTGACGGGCTTGGTATTGGGCATACAGGCAACGGAGGTAAAGCCACCGGCCGTGGCGGCAACGCCACCCGTCTGTATGGTTTCCCTGTATTCAAACCCCGGTTCGCGCAAATGGGTATGCATATCGATTAATCCCGGCACCACAAACATTCCTCTGAGGTCGATGACAGTGATTTCTCCCGTGGATGCCCTCCGGGAAGCAGTATCCGGTGTGCGTATGTTTTTACCGATGGTGGCGATCTTACCATTTTCTATCAGGAGATCCATTTCTGCATCCAGATTCTGAGATGGATCAATAATTCTTCCGCCTGTAAGCAATAATTTCATAGTGTATATCCTTATACAGTAACATAAATTTTGCTCTCCCCCATTTCGCTGTAAAAAAGGGTTCGAGGGTTCAAGGATTCCAGAGTATATTTCCCAATGATTTTATCAATAAATATCCAAACACATGTAGTATGATTACGGCCAAATCTTTCAATCCTTGTCACCTCTTTACATATCACTCGAATCCTCGACTCCTTGGCCTCTTGAATCCTGTGCAGACCATGCCCTCATGATTTATACCTCATAATCAATCGAGAATTAATTGCATTAGACGGCGAAGTAAAAAGCTTCAGAGGCAAGGCGCGCGAAATCCGAGGAATGAGGCGTACTGGGATGTACGCCGTAATGACGAGGGGTGAAGCGCAACGTAGCATATGGACTTTTGACGATGCCGTCATGATTTACCTCCGATCAACAGATACAACAATGCCATTCGTACGGCGACGCCGTTTGTCACCTGGTCAAGTATGACAGAATAAGGCCCATCGGCGATATCAGAAGAGATTTCAATACCCCTGTTGATTGGTCCCGGATGCATAACCAGGACATCATCCTTCGCCAGGGTGATGTTTTGTTTATTCAGACAGAAATAATTGGAATATTCTCGGAGAGAGGGGAATATTTTCTGCTGCTGTCTTTCTATCTGAATTCTCAGCATCATAATAATATCTACGTCCATGATCGCTTTTTCCAGACTGTTGTGAACAGTCACGCCCATTTGCTCGATGTTTCGTGGCATCATCATCGCCGGCCCTGCTACGATAACATGTGCCCCCATTTTCATAAGACCGTAAATATTGGAGCGTGCAACACGGCTGTGTGCGATGTCACCGATAATTGCCACCTTGAGACCTGAAATCTTGCCCTTTTTTTCCTTGATGGTCATCATGTCCAGTAATGCCTGGGTTGGGTGTTCGTGTGCTCCGTCACCGGCATTGATTATGGACTGTTTCACCATTTTTGCGAGCATGTGGGGAGCTCCGGCGGCACTGTGTCGAATTACAATGGCATCCGGGTTCATGGCTTCTAAATTTCGCGCAGTGTCTATGAGAGTTTCTCCTTTTACTACACTGCTCGTGGATGCAGAAATATTAATGGTGTCGGCGCTAAGCCTTTTCCCGGCGATCTCAAAAGAAGTCCTGGTCCTTGTACTGGCTTCGAAAAACAAATTTACGATTGTTTTCCCTCGCAGGGTGGGGACCTTCTTGATTTCCCTTGTGGAAACTTCAATGAAAGATTCTGCCGTATCTAAAATAAGGTCGATCTCGTCAACGGATAGGTCTTTTATCCCAAGAATATCTTTCCTCGTTAACTTCATAAGTAAACCTCAAATCAGTTTCCGGATATAGTTTTGTACTTATAGAATATTCTATTTACTGAACGTCCGCTTGAATGACGACTTCGTCTATTCCGTTTTTTTCCGTGAGTTTTACGACAACGGATTCCCATAGGGAAGATGGCAAGTTCTTCCCTACAAAATCCGCACGAATGGGAAGCTCGCGATGTCCTCTGTCGATAAGCACTGCAAGCTGGATAAGCTTTGGCCTGCCGAAATCAATGAGGGCATCCATGGCAGCACGTATGGTTCTGCCGGTAAAGAGCACATCATCGACTAACACTACTTTTTTATTATCCAGAGAAAACGGTATATCCGTTTTTGCTAAGACCGGTTTCCTGTCAGAGATACGCAGATCATCACGATAAAGAGTGATGTCTAGAATGCCTAAAGGAATATCAATCCCTTCCAGCCTGCTTATCTTTTGTTTTAGCCTCTCAGCAAGAAAAACGCCACCTGTCCTGATACCGACGAGACATAATTCTTCCGTGCCTTTATTTTTTTCGAGTATTTCATACGCAATTCTGGTAAGAGACCGGTCAATGCCGTCTCTATCCATTACCACTTTCTTCTGTTCCATTGGCTTTTCCACCTCTGAATATTCGTACTCATAAAAAAAGCCTTCCCATGGAATGGGAAGGCTTACAATAACACTGAAAATAGTTTGAATTTCATATCCCTTTTCAATCTCGCAGGATTAAATTAAAAGGCTTTTTATCGCAACACCCGTGAATATGTAACATTGACGTTTCATATCATATCAACAGGGATAAAAAAAGCTTTTTTAATACTTTTAATAATGTTATAGACAATCCGCCTGGAGGTACTTACACATGGTAGTGAATTCAGAACCACAGGTTTTTTTATTTTTAAGCCAGATCCTGGGTGATAACGTTATTGATGATAATGGCACGTCACTGGGAAAGATTATTGATGTAATTGCCAGCCTGACGGAACCTTATCCAATCATCACTCATATGCTTTTAAAAGGCGCTCAGAAAAAGCCTTTTTCTCTTCCGTGGCAGCGGGTTACCGAGAGGGGAAATAAATTTGTCGCGGATCCGCAATATAGTGAGGATTTCCGTGAGCCTGTTCTTCAGGAGGGGGAACTCTTGCTTAAGGATACGCTTTTGGACAAACAGATTGTCGATACCGACGGGGCAAAGGTACGCAGGGTGAATGATCTGCAGTTTCTCAAGGCGCGTGGTTATCTGCACTTAGTACATGTGGATGTGGGTTTTCGCGGTTTAATGCGGCGTGTGGGCCTGGAAAAGACCATGGATGCTTTTTCACGCGGGTTTTTTGATTACACCCCTCACGATCAATTTATCTCCTGGAAGTTTGTCCAGCCCCTTTCTTCTCCTGATCTTCTGCGTCTCAAGATTTCTCAAAATCGTTTAGCCCAGCTCCACCCCGCGGATCTCGCTGATATAATCGAGGAACTGGACATTCACAAGAGAACCGCCGTGTTTCAGGCACTCGATATTGAGACGGCAGCTGAGACCCTTGAAGAAACGGACCCAAAGATCCAGGTAAGCTTGATTGAAGACATGAAAGTATCAGAAGCATCCGATATTATAGAGGAAATGTCTCTCAGCGAGGCAGCCGATCTGCTAGGAGATCTTCCGAAGGACAAGGCGGACTATATCCTTATGGAAATGGAGCAGGATATTGCCGAGGAGGTAAAAGAACTGCTGTCTCATCCGGAGGAGAAAGCGGGAGGGCTCATGACCACTTCGTTCTTGTGTTTCACACCGCAGGTTTCCGCAGGTGAAGCCTTGGAACGTATTCGCAAGGAAGCTGAGGACATGGATTTTGTCTATTACCTCTATGTGGTTGATGAACATGAACATCTCCTGGGTATGCTAAGTCTGCGGGAGCTTCTGGTAGCCTCACCGGAGACGTCTCTTTCCGAATTAATGGATACCAGGGTTGTTTCCGTATCTCTTGATGAAGAAAAAGAAGAAATTGCAGAGCATTTTGCCAAATATGGCATCATGGCTATACCTGTTGTGGATGAAATGAATGTACTGCAGGGTGTAATCATCTTTAAAAACCTTTTAGAGGTGGTTGCCCCTCATCTGGGAAAATAACAGCTATGGACGAAGATAGTGAGAGAACATCATGGGTAGCAGTGCTTCAAATACTTCGTTTCGAACTAAACTTCAGAACATTTTCCCCAAAAGGACCTGGAGATCGCTGGGTATTTTCTTTGCTCTTCTCGGTCCTGGAATCATCACTTCCAACGTCGATAATGACGCCGGCGGCATTACTACCTACTCTTTAGCCGGCGCTGAATATGGCCTGTCCCTACTCTGGACGCTCATCCCAATTACTATAGTGCTTATTATAATCCAGGAAATGTGCGCCCGAATGGGAGTGGTATCCGGCAAGGGCCTTTCCGACCTTATTCGGGAGCGCTTTGGCGCGAAAGTAACGTTCTATTTGATGATCTTCCTTTTTCTTGCAAATGTGGGGAATACTTTATCAAATTTTGCAGGTGTGGCGGCAAGTATGGAGATATTCGGGATCAGCAAATACATCTCGGTTCCCATAAGCGCCATATTTGTCTGGTGGCTGGTGGTCAAGGGAACATATAAAACCGTGGAGAAAGCGTTTCTCTTTGCCTGTGTATTTTACCTTTCCTACATTATTTCCGGATTTTTAGGCAAGCCCGACTGGAGCGAAATCGGATCAGCGCTTATCACTCCCACTTTTAGCTTTGATTCTGGTTTTCTTACCATGGTAGTAGGGATTATCGGGACAACCATTGCCCCGTGGATGCAGTTCTATCTTCAGTCATCTATCGTTGACAAGGGACTCAAGACAGAGAACTACAAGTATATCAGGCTGGACGTGATATTTGGATCTTTCACAGTAAATATTGTTGCCTTTTTTATCATTATGCTCTGTGCTGTTACCCTCTTCCAAAACGGGATTAAAATAGAAAACGCCAAGGATGCAGCCCTCGCACTCGCGCCGTTAGCAGGGAAACATGCTTCATGGCTCTTTGCCTTCGGGTTGCTGAATGCATCGCTGTTCGCGGCTTCAATCCTGCCGCTTTCCACAGCGTACACCATCTGTGAGGCCTTTGGCTGGGAATCGAGTCTTGACCGCAAATTTACTGAAGCGCCTCAATTTTACGGCATGTATTTTCTGATGATATTTTTGGGGGCAGGCATCATTCTCTTCCCTGATATACCGTTGATCTCCATCATGTTTTATTCCCAGGTAATCAACGGAGCCCTTCTCCCTTTTGTTCTGATCGCGATGCTGATCCTTATCAACGATAGGCGGATTATGGGAAACTATATCAACGGACCTGTCATGAACGTTATTTCCTGGCTGACCGTGTGTGTTGTTATATTTATCTCATGTGCCATGATTGTTACTTCTCTGAGGTAGGGGTTCAAAGTTCAAGTTTCAAAGTTAGAAGTTAAGGTTAGAGGTTCCTTGTGCCTTGAACCTCGAACGTTCTACGCTGAACCCTTACCGGGGAACTTGACCGAACCTGTTCCACCTGACACTGTGGTTTTCATTATCCCATGACCAATAAATGATGAATGCCTTTCCCATCACATCCTTGAGGTCAACAAAACCCCAGAACCTGCTGTCATAGCTCTGGTCTCTGTTGTCACCCAAGACAAAAATGGAACCGGGACGGACCGTAATTGGGCCGAAATTGTCACGGGGTTGAATTGATCCCGGAATAATAAAATCGTCAGTATACACCCCATGCGTATCATTCATAGGCATGCCGTTTAAATAAATCTTCTTATTGCGTATTTCTATTGTATCGCCACTTACCCCGATAACCCGTTTAATAAAGTCCTTGGAGCGGTCTTCAGGGTATATAAACACCACAATGTCCCCCCTTTTAGGGTCACTGATGGGAATAAGCGTATTCCTGAGAAACGGTATTTTGACGCCATAGATAAATTTACTGACCAGGATATGATCGCCTATCTCAAATGTCGGCTTCATGGACCCCGACGGTATTTTAAAAGCCTGGATGATAAAGGTTCTGATAAAAAGGGCGATAAGAATGGCGATGATAATCGCTTCCGTGTACTCTCGAAGTTTGGATTTTGTTTTGGTCATGAATAAGCCTTTATGAATATATATTTGACATAGTAATAACTATCATTACGAGGGCGCAAAAGCCTTTTACCAGTGTTCCTGCAACTCTCGCAAGGAAAGTGCCGAGGTCCGCTCTCAATGCCGGTTTCAGTTTCGATTGATGCAGTAACTCAAAGATAAGTACACAGACAAATCCGCCCAGGAATATTCCCATGACGGTGCCTAAACCGAAAAAGACAGGGGTCAATATCATGGCACCCGCAAGGCTACTTAGCGCAGATACCCAGACTATCTTTCTTGTAATTTCCATTCTCGCCGCCCCTGACATTCCGAGCACAAAGTCTAAACCCTCTGCGAGAATCGCAATGACAATAAGGACAACAATTATTTTGACGCCGATTTTTCCAAAACCGGTAATGAGAGCATACAATATTACATCAAGGAGAATAATGATTGTCCCGGGAATGCCTAATACTGTGGAAAAGATTCCCGCAAACAGTACAAGGATGAAAATGGTTAATCCTGCAATTTCAACGGGCGTCAAGTTATTTATTCCTCTTGATACCGGAAGGTTTAATTTTTTCAAATGCGAGAACAATGGGGCTCGCAACAAATACGGATGAGTAAGTTCCTACTACTACACCGACCAAGAGGGCAAAGGCAAAGTCATGAATCACCGCTCCGCCGAAGAAGAACAGAACGGCGACGACGAGAAATACCGTGAATGATGTCAGGATGGTTCTGCTGAGCGTTTGATTAATGCTTGCATTGATAGTATCCGCAAGGCTCTGTTTTATATTTTTTCGTACGTTTTCCCTTATTCTGTCGAACACTACAATGGTGTCGTTGATTGAATAGCCGATGATCGTTAACAACGCAGCCACGATGGTGAGATCAAATTCTTTGTTGAAAAGGGAAAAAATGCCCACAGTGATAATGATATCGTGAATCAGTGCCAGAATACCGCCGACGGCGTATCGAAACTCGAAACGCCAGGCAATATAGATGAGCATACCGATCCACGAGAAAACAATGGCCAGAATCGCCTTTCTTGTCAGGTCGCTGCCGACCTTGGGACCGACTACTTCCACCCTTCGGATCTCAAAAGATTCTTTGCCATACACAGCTGTGAGGGCATCTTCGATTTTGCCGGACAGTCCTTTCGGATCGGAAGACGATTCCGCCGTCCGTATGACAACTTCGTTCTCGCCGAAAGACTGGATTATACTGTTTTCAAGGCCTATCGACTTAAAGGTGCTTCTGATCGCATCGGCGGAAGGCTCTTTTTGAAACTTAACCTGCACCAATGTGCCGCCCGCGAAGTCGATACCGTAATTGAGGCCTTTATGCCATACAATTGATGCCACACTGATGATAATAAGGGCAAGCGAGCATGCCAATGCGATTTTCCTCTTGCCGATAAAATCAATACTTGTTCCCGATTTTATGAATTCCATGAGTCTCTCCTCAGAGGCTTAAGGCCAAAGGTATGTGAAAAACCTTCGGCCTCATCTTTCACTTTTTATTCCCTTGCTATACGCTTACTGATTTGATCTTTCTTTCCCAGATAAAGTAGTCGAAAATAATCCTCGTAACAAATATGGCAGTAAACATACTGGCGACAATACCTATACTCACCGTGACGGCAAACCCTTTGACCGGTCCTGTCCCGAAGCCGAAAAGAAACAATGCTGCGATCAATGTCGTAACGTTTGTGTCAAGGATGGTAAGGAATGCTTTCGAGTATCCTGTGTCAATAGCAGCCCTTGGCGTTTTCCCCGTCCGCAACTCCTCACGTATCCTTTCGAAAATCAGAACATTGGCGTCTACCGCCATACCGATGGTGAGAACAATGCCGGCAATGCCGGGGAGGGTCAGGGTGGCCTTAAATGCGGCAAGGGCTCCAAGAATAATAATAATGTTCATGACCAGGGCAACGTTTGCGACAATTCCGGAGAGTCTGTAATACACTATCATAAATACCATTACCAGGAGACCCCCGATGATGGTCGACCATAAGCCTTTGTCGATAGAATCCTGCCCCAGTGATGGTCCAACGGTTCTTTCTTCAAGGATAGTGACCGGGGCGGGAAGGGCTCCTGCCCTGAGGACGATTGCCAGATCCTTGGCTTCCTCCATAGTGAATTGTCCGGTAATTTGGGCATCTCCACCCGAGATTCTTTCCTGGATTACCGGAGCTGAGTGCACAGTTCCGTCCAAAACAATGGCCAGACGTTTTTTCACGTTTTCTCCCGTTATTCTGTCGAATTCTTTTGCCCCCTGGGCGTTGAACTTTATTCCGACGTATGGTTCGGCAAACCGGTCGCCGATTTTTACCTGGGCGCTTTCCAGATAACCGCCGGTAAGAAGAGTTTTATTTTTCAGCAATAGGGGTGCAGTTGTCCGACGTCCCGTTTGTCTATCAAGTCGACTTTCATAAAATATACTACTACCTTCAGGTACATTGCCCTTGAGGGCGCTGTCCAAGCTGTGCTCTTCATCAACGAGTTTGAATTCCAGAAGCGCTGTTTTTCCGATGAGGTTTTTCGCCCTTGCTGTGTCCTTGATGCCGGGTAATTGTACAACGATCCGATCTTCTCCCTGGGGAATGATTTCCGGTTCTGAGATGCCGAACTGATCAACCCTGTTCCTGATAGTTTCGAGGCTCTGTTCCACTACCATTTTTTTGAACTCTTCCGCCCGCTTGGTCTTAATCTTGAGGGCGACCACTTCCTTGCCTCCCCGGGTCTCTGATGAGACAATCTCCAGATCGGGATAATTGTCTTTTAAGACTTTCTCAAATGCTGTCTTTGAGGCTACGTCAGGGAGTTCGAAGGATATGGTTCCCGTCTTTTTTGTTCCCTCAAGGTAAAGAAACCGGACTTTATTCGTCATCAATGTTTCCTTGATTTCATTTGACATGCGTTCGATAGTGCTTTCCGCCGCCTTTTCCGTGTCAACTTCCAGAACGAGATGTGTTCCTCCCTGAAGGTCAAGGCCCAGGTGAATTTTATCCGTAGGCAGATATTTTTTCCACACATCCGGCAGATTCGCCGTAAGGGAAGGTGTGAGGAAAAATAAGCCTGCAAGGCACACAACTATCGCAATAGCGGTCCTCACTTTGATACCTTTGAGCATGGTTGACCCCTTTCCAGATTATTCTTTTGCGGCTTTCTGCGTAACAGTACCGATGTATTCCCGGTTAACCTTTATCCTTACCTTTTCAGCGATTTCCAGCGTCACAAGAGTATCTGTAAGACCTGTTACTTTTCCATGAATCCCGCCCGCGGTTACCACCATGTCACCATGATTGAGACCTTCCCGCATCTTTTTCACTTCTTTTTGTTTCTGTTGCTGAGGCCTTATCATGAGAAAGTAAAAGATAGCGAACACAACAGCCATCATGATGATAAAACTGATATCTCCTCCTCCAGCCCCGCCACCGCCGCCTGTACCGCCCATAGCATACGCGAAATCTGTCACTTTTCCGTCCTCCTCATGTTATTTCAGATTATTGATTTCTCTAAAAAATCTTTTTTAAATGCTGAGTATGTTCCCTCTTTTATTGCTTCCCTGATGTGTTCCATCAGGCGCATAAAGTACCGGATATTGTGAACAGTATTTAACGTCATGGCTAAAATCTCTTTTGCCATGTACAGGTGCCGCAAATATGCTCGTGAGAAGTTTTTACAAGTATAACAATCACATGAGCGATCGACAGGTGCATCGTCATTCCGGTAACGGGCGTGTTTTATAACAACCTTTTCATGATTTGTAAATAACAATCCGTTTCTTGCGCATCGCGTGGGTATGACACAGTCAAACATGTCGATGCCGTACCCTACACATGATACGATATCTCCCGGCGCACCAACGCCCATAAGATATCTAGGTTTATCCTCGGGAAGGAGGGGAGTAATCGACTCGGTGATGCGAAACAATTCTTCTTTCGGTTCTCCCACGCTTAATCCACCCTGGGCGTAGCCGTCAAAACCGATATTCACACATATTTCTTCAACAGCCTGTTTCCTTAGGTCAAGGTATATCCCGCCCTGAATAATTCCAAACAGGGCTTGAGTATCGCTATTTTTACAGGTTTTACACCTCCTGGCCCAGTTGATTGTCAGGTCGAGAGATTGTTTCGCTTCTTCAAAACTGGCAGGGTAGGATGTACATTCATCAAAACACATCATAATATCAGACCCTAAGGATTCTTGAATTTGAATGGACAGTTCCGGACTGATAAAGTGACGTGATCCATCGATATGTGATTGGAAAATAACGCCGTCTTCTGTTATTTTTCTCAGAGCCCCGAGGCTGTAGACCTGAAAACCGCCGCTGTCGGTAAGTATGGGCGAGTTCCAGTTCATAAACCTGTGTATTCCTCCGATCCCTTTAATTATCTCATGACCAGGCCGCAGATAAAGGTGATAGGTGTTGGTGAGGATCATTTCCGCACCCAGCTCCCGCGCCGTTTCAGGAACGAGGCCTTTCACCGTGCCCTGCGTGGCTACGGGCATGAAGGCAGGTGTGTTGACCTCACCATGGGGTGTATGGATTTTCCCGAGACGCGCCCCGGTTGAGGGATCTTTTTTAAGGAGTGTGAATTGAAACATTCTTCTGTAGTTCTTCACCAATTCATTTAAAAAGGGTTCCAGGATTCAAGGGTTCCAGGGTTGATGTCTTTGTGTTTCAATTATTTTATAAGTGCCTTGAGCATTCTTTGCTCATTGTTTCTCAGCAGTTCACTCGACCCCTCGAATCCTTGGCCCCTTTTTTATACTATCAGCATGCAATCTCCATAACTGTAGAAGCGGAAATGATCTTCGATTGCGTGTGCGTACGCTTTGAATATCAAATCTCTCCCGGCAAAGGCACACACGAGTAACAAAAGAGTAGATGTGGGAAGATGGAAGTTGGTAATCAATCCGTCAACCCTCTTAAACCGGTAGCCAGGATAAATAAAAAGTCTGGTGCCGGCTGATATGGGCTTAATTCTCCCGGCCTCATCCACCGCCGATTCGATAACCCGGGTCGATGTCGTTCCTACGGCAATGACTCTCTTTGCTCCATTGATCATCGCGGCTGCTTCCTTGCTTATTTCGAAAAACTCCTCCTCCATGACATGATTTTCTATAGTGTTCGTTTCTATCGGGAGAAATGTCCCGTAACCGACATGGAGCGTAACCGGAACAATGTGCACGCTGTTTTTTTTGAGTGTGTCGAGAACTC
>DNUI01000081.1 GCA_003508565.1 Syntrophaceae bacterium | reverse complement strand
TGATCAAAGGAGTAGATAAGAATCGTGATGAAAAGGCTATGGAGGAGAGAGAAAATCATCATCACTCATTAAACCACAATGATCGATATTCAAAATCAGAAAGATAACAGAAAAATAGACATACAAAAAGTCGGTGTGAAGGGCATCAAATACCCTATTGTTGTTCTGGACCGCGCCAACGGCACGCAACATGTGAACGCGACGTTTAACATTTACGTCAACCTGCCTCATCACTTCAAGGGAACGCACATGAGCCGCTTTGTGGAAGTCCTGAACGAATTCAGGGGCCGGATCAACATTAAAACCTTTGACAAGATTCTTCAGAAGATACAGGGAAAACTTCATGCGGAATCGGCCCATATGGAAATTGAATTTGCTTACTTTATTGAAAAAGCTGCACCGGTTTCGGGATCAAAAAGCCTTATGGAATACAGGTGCTCTTTCAGCGGGCGACACAGTGGGAATAACACAGATTTTCTCGTCGGGGTAGTGGTACCGGTCACTACGGTCTGTCCCTGTTCTAAGGAAATAAGCAGGATTGGCGCCCACAATCAGAGGAGCATGGTAACCGTAAAAGTAAGATTCAGAAAATTTTTCTGGATCGAGGATCTTATCAGACTGGTGGAAGACTCGTCGAGTGGTGAGGTGTATACGCTCCTTAAGAGGGTTGATGAAAAATTCGTTACCGAAAAGGCACATGAAAATCCGATGTTCGTGGAGGATGTGGTAAGGAATGTAGCTCAACAGCTGAACAGGGATGATAATTTCAGCTGGTACAGTGTGGAAGCCGAAAATTACGAAAGTATCCATAATCACAGCGCGTATGCATATGTGGAAAAAGGTAGTGAGGGAGGATTTCATATTGACTATGGAAGAACGTGACGATCAGACATTCTTCAATTTATATCATCATGGATTCATTCGGGTGGCGGTGTGCATACCGGAAGTAAGGGTAGCTGACACGACGTTTAACACTGACAGCACCGTAAAACTGGTGAAACAAGCGTCCGAAAACAATGTAGTATTTGCGATTTTTCCGGAACTCGGCATTTCCGCCTACTCAAACGAAGACCTGTTTCAGCAAGAAGCCCTCATAAAAAGTGTTATCCAAGCACTCTCAGAGATTCTTGAAACTACCAAGGATCTGAATATTATTTCCGTCATAGGTGCACCTCTTCGGGTTGATTTTCGACTCTTTAACTGCGGCATAGTCATATACAGGGGCCGCATTCTCGGCATCGCAGTAAAATCTTATCTTCCCAATTATCGCGAATTCTACGAAAAACGTCAGTTTAGTCCGGCGGAAGACGCACAGTCAAAATTAATCGACATCTGTGGCCAAGAAAATATCCCCTTCGGGTCGGACATCCTGTTTGAAGTAAAAAATATCCAAAATTTTAAATTTTTTATCGAAATATGTGAGGACGTGTGGGTACCCATTCCCCCCTCAAGTCACGCCGCCATGGCCGGAGCGACTGTCATAGGAAACCTTTCCGCGTCCAACATAACCGTGGGAAAATCAGAGTATCGGCACTCTCTGGCAGCGAGCCAGTCCGCGCGCTGTATTTCGGCGTACCTTTACGCAGCAGCCGGTCCGGGGGAATCTACCACCGACCTGGCGTGGGACGGTCATGCCATAATTTACGAAAACGGCAATCTTCTTGCGGAATCGGAACGTTTTTCCCAGAAATCACGAATAGTGTACGCTGATGTTGACCTGGACCGCCTCGCTCAGGACAGAATGCGCATGAACAGCTTCGGTCAGAATGCCCGGGCCCATAAAGAACAACTGCAAAAATTCCGGAAAATTTCTTTTCCCGTGTCTTTTCCTGCTGAACAGAGAATATTGCTGGAAAGGGAATATCCAAGATTCCCGTATATACCTTCAGATCCCGGAAAACGCGATCAGCGCTGCTATGAAGCATACAACATCCAGGTTCAGGGGCTGGCGCAGCGCTTAAAATCGTCGGGCACCCAAAACGTAGTCATCGGCGTTTCGGGAGGTTTGGACTCCACCCAGACCCTGATCGTTGCCGCAAGAACCATGGACCTTTTAAATCTGCCGCGTTCTCATGTGAAGGCCTATACCATGCCGGGATTTGCCACCACAGATAAAACGTACAACAATGCCATGGAGCTGATGAAGGCAATTGGTGTGGAAGCCAATGAAATTGATATAAAGCCAAGTTGCATGCAGATGCTCAAGGATATCGGCCACCCATTTGCAGCAGGAGAAAAACTCTATGATATTACCTTTGAAAATATTCAGGCCGGGGAGCGAACTTCCCATCTCTTCCGTATTGCCAACATGAGAAACGCCCTTGTTGTCGGCACGGGAGACCTCAGCGAATTGGCCCTCGGATGGTGTACATACGGTGTGGGTGATCACATGTCCCACTATAATGTAAACGCCAGTGTACCCAAAACACTCATTCAGCACCTCATTCGCTGGGTTGCCCAGTCTTCGCAATTTTCTAAGGAGGTTTGCGAGATATTGTTGGATATCCTGGAAACAGAAATAAG
>DNUI01000028.1 GCA_003508565.1 Syntrophaceae bacterium | reverse complement strand
TATTCTTCAGGTGGCCATCTCTATGTACAAGTCGAAACTCATAACTTTTCTCCACGGAACCTGGATCTGCCCTCCGCGACTGATGCCGGGTGATCATTATTTCTACATCACCTTTTTCTATAAATTCCGTCCACTTTCTCTTTCCTTCTACCTCCACTCGTTTGTACCCGGTCAGACTTTCAAATCCATCGTTTGCAAAGGAAATAGTCATATCCTCTTCAACGATCAGCATGATGGTCCCTGTGGTTTCGAAAATGGTCTGATATCTGAGTTCGGAAGCCCGAAGCGTTTCTTCCGTTCGCTTGCGATCGGCTTCAGCTTGTTCCAGTTCACGGATTCTATGCTTTAAGAAGGAATTTTTTTCGAGTAGTTCTTGATTTGTTCTGGATGGATCTTTCACATGATGCCCCTTTGTAATGACTAACAGTGTAAGCTAAAAAGAAAGACTGATTGTATTGATTACAAGACTTGTTAACTGATGCGAATGTTACTGGATACCAGTTGAGATGTCAAATGGAATGTAGTTCATCAGATACTGCTTTCCATCTTAAAATCAAGTATTTCGATCGCGATTAACAGTTTGTGTAGTACAGCTTTAACAGTGGGTCTAAAGAAACCACTTGACTCTCTTCCTTAGAAGAGGAAGCAATGGTAATGGGGTTCAAAAAATATCCATTCTTCTGACAGGTCGTGTAAACCCTCCACCAGCCATTAATTCCCTACGCAATGACAATCCCTTCATTGTCTATATATTATCTCCCCTGTGAGTGTATTTTTAGGCCTCAGGGGAGTGAAGATGGATGATCTGGCGGGGCATGAGTCAGGAATTCGTTCTTAAACGTTGTTTTCAGATGATGCCCACCTGAACAATATTAATGTCCGTAATCATTACTTCTATAAAAGAAAAAGGCAGGATCATTTCTAACCCTACCTTCCCCATGATAAGAACCATGGTTGTACAACCCGTTGAACCGGGGTTATTTCTGGAACTTCCTTCTTATCCCCGCCAATCCCATCATTCCGAGCACAAGAAGCACAATGGTGGAGGGTTCGGGAACTGCTTTCCATCCATAATTGGCAATCAGTAGATGACCATCGGTCGTAGGGTGGATTCCATCCCAGAACAGATATCCCTCAGGAGGATTTTTCCCCCCGTCTGTAGTAACATTAGTAAATCCGTATGACGAGGGGTTTGCTATCGCGGCACGAAGCAAAGTGAATGTGTCAAGGATATAACAATTGACCCCCGGATTAATCGATTCTAACGCAAGTAGGTCCAACCATAGGGACGTATTGAATGCTTGGGACCAGCCTGTTGCGGTTCCTTGGAGCGGAGTGCCAAGAAATGCAGGGGCAAGGCCAATGTCGGGAAGAAATGGAACAAGGAAATTCTGGCCTCCTGCATCAGCAAGTTCCTGAATGGCTGATGTGACATTTGCAGCTGCTGTAGCGAATGGTCTACCCTGCAAAAAGTCATTGGCACCGGCCCAGACAGTCACCAGAGTGTCAATAGGTATAGAGGAGGAAACAGATCCTTTATAGGCATTCACCTGCCATTGCAAACCAGTAATGGCCAGTCCAGCTGCCGGATTATCATACGAAGTTGTTGCGCCGCCATAAGCCATATCCAACAAAGGTACGCCGTAGCTTTGAGCCATATACTCAACCCAGACCGGCCCATTCGTATAGTACCCGAAGCCAAAAATATCATCACTCATGTTAGTTCCATTATCTGTCAGGCTGTCGCCGAACGCCAGGATGCCGCTGTATGCGTGACCAAGAATGGCCGTTGAAAATACTAAAGACATACATAAAAACAGGACCAGAATGACTCGTTTTATTCTCATATTCCACCTCCTTGATTGCTTTCGGATTAAAGATTACATGAACATGCGATAAGTTATTATTAGATCTTTCTTTACACTTACTCTTGTGAAAAAACACACACCCATTGAAATTTAAGCATAAAGAATGCCACTTGCGTAACTAATTAATGATAAAGGCTTTTATAGTTTTATGAGTATTCCAAGACAGACAATATTGTAAAGTATTCCGACATTTATCAGGTGATTTCTGAAGGCTATCAACAAGTTATATGCATTAATACAGTGACATAAGAAGTGATCCTACAAATGTAAAGAAGCCCGACAGTTTTACACCTTTTTGCATTTATACCAATGGGGAGCCAGATTCTGAGGCAAAAAAATGTTACTTTCTGACGGGAATCTTCAAATTATCCCAAGGAGGCGATTAAGAGTAATAAGTGCAGCCATGTGTCTCAACGTCTCTTACTTATCTGCTTCTCAATACATTAACTAATTCGTATAGATAGCCACTATATACAACTCCGATGTTTTCTTATCCGCAACTCTTAATGCAATGCATCCTGTAATTTACATATAATTATTCTACAATGATGTTTATTACTTATACAACCTTTTTAGTATATATATTTTATCCATCAATATTCTTTTTTATGTTCTTTGTCGGGACTAAAGTACCGATTATAAGCTTATTTATATCGTATTATCAACATGATAGAAATTATTGATATGTCTCAGCATGGCAACTCTTAAGGATTTTTTCATAAATCTACGGTTCCGGACCTTGTTCCGCAATAAAACTCGCAAGCTTTTTTGCAGGTATATAATATTTTGGACTTTTTTATTTGTAATGGTGGATGGACGGGTCCTCAGCTAAGGCCACCCCGGGGGTATGGTCGTTCCAAGGTACCGTACCCGGGTCAACTGGGGAAATCTCAGGAAAAGGGGGGGCAGGGAAGTTAGGGTAAGCATAAAGTAACAAGATGATGTGTCGGAATAGTAATATAAGACCGTGTTCATCTTTTTTAAAATGGGGGGAGAATGGCTGGATAATGAAAAAAGGGCTAACCGATGATGGCTAACCCCTTGATTTTCATGGTGGGTCAGGGCAGAATCGAACTGCCGACACCTGGATTTTCAGTCCAGTGCTCTACCGACTGAGCTACCGACCCACAGAGTATTTATGTGGAAATGTCGTCTATAAAATATCCCCCTGTTTGTCAAGGCATTTTTCTTCAGGCGTAAAAGAGGGGCCATCAACAATATTTTTCATACGAACGACTACGGTCCCGGCGATCTTATCATGCCATCCCTGCTTTTTCCCGTCGAATGCAACCCAGACAAAACCGAGGTAAAACACCACCGTCGAGATGATATAGCCAACCCATCTGAGAAAACCTATACCGAGGGTCATGTTTTCCCCCGTCGCTTGTACTACCTTAAGGCCAAAAATCATTTTCCCGAATGTCTGCCCCGTAGTACCATGAAAATATGTGAAGTAAAGCATACTTATAAACTCTGTCACGCAATAGAACAGAAACACAAAGGTGACGGTCACCTCCGCAAATCTTTCCAGTATAAATTCACTGTCGTGGGATAGAAATCCAAAGCTCAACACCAGGAGGCCTCCAAGAAACATGAAGAAGGAAACGCAAAAGAGGATCATCTTATCAATGATAAATGCCATCATTCTCCGCCAGAAGCCACCATAATGATCCTCCACTATTCAGCGCACCTCCCCGCAATGTAGCCCGCCAAAAATACCTTTTTCATACTGAATGATGGAAAGTATGGTAATGGTGGCTGTCTCTACTTTCAATATGTTCTTTCCCAGCGTTACAGAGATAAAGCCTTGATGAGCGGCAGTTTCGATTTCGTCCCGCGAGAAACCCCCTTCCGGGCCGATTACCACGGAAATACCATTTGTCCCTGCATATTTTTCATCACGCAATACCTCCTTGATGCCACGTTCAGACTCCTCTTCCCAGAAAATGATCTTCACGGGATCCATTTTTGAATATGCAAGCATTTCTTCAAAGGATAGTATTCCCGCTATCTCCGGTATGTCTGCTCTCCCGCACTGTCTTGCTGCCTCCATCGCAATACTTTGCCACCGTGAAACCTTTGCGCGCGCCTTGTCCGGCGACAACCTGGGGACCGATCGTGCCGACTGAAAAGACACAATCCTGTCCGTACCCAATTCTGTTGCTTTCTGGACGATAAAATCCATCTTGTGTGCCTTGGGAAGTGCCTGAAAAAGGAATATTTTTAAGGCCTTGTCTGGAATCCGGCTCTTTTTTAAAACCTCAATAGAGATCCTATCAGCAAAAAAAGTCTTAATTTCTGCCTCATATTCCCATCCGGCGCCGTCAAAAAGAATCAGGCGCCCGCCTTTCTTCATTCTGAGGACGGACTTGACATATCGAAGGGATTGTTCACCGAGCTCACATTGTTCGCCCTCTCCCACACTTCCTGAGAAAAAGATTCTCGGTATTGTCAATGTTGACTACCTCTTCTTTTGAAGTACATAACATACCCATTCTTTTTCCGCGATAAGGTGGTGAAGGGCAAATACATCGGTTAAGAAGTGTGATTCGATATCATTCCTGTTCTGGTCGATGATCCCTGAAATTACCAGATATCCGGCATTTTCTATAAGTGACATCAAATGCGTGCGGAGGCGCAGGAGAATCCTCATGGTAAGGTTTGCCACTATAAGATCGAATTTCTCATGGATGGTGCTCACATCGCGATTGATGATTTGTGTCCTGTCTTCAACATGGTTTACTGCCACATTCTCCCGTGCTATATCGGCCGCCTTTTTGTCTATGTCCACACAAATAACCTTATCCGCACCCAATTTTGCGCATGCGATCCCCAAGATACCCGTACCTGTCCCTACATCGAGAACCCTCCAGTTTTTTATCGCCCGGTCTTTTAAAATGACTTCTTCAATTGCTTCCAGACACATGCGCGTGGATGGGTGTTGACCGGTACCGAAGGCCATCCCGGGATCTATATCAATAACAATGTCCCGGCCTGCCGGGGTATATCGTTCCCAGGTTGGTTTGATGACGATGTTTTTGCTGACCCGGAGAGGTTTAAAATATTTTTTCCATTCCTCTCCCCAGTTTTGATCCACTATCGTTTCCGTGGTAAAGTCCAGTTCATCAATCTCCGGAAACAGATAGATGAGGCTGTCCAAATATGTTTTCAGAGAAGCAATACGATGTTCCAGCCGAATGTCAAAGGGCAGATAGGCTTTGAGTACTTCTTTTGCTGAAGCCGCCCCAAAGTCGCCGGGAGCATGGGGTTCCAGTTCTTCCTGAAATACTCCCTGAGCGCCGATTTCTGTCAGAAAGTTCGACAACGCATCAACCAGAAAAGGAGATGCCGATAGTTCAATCTTCAGCCACTTTCCCTTATTTTCTCCTGCCTTCTCGCTGACTTCCGGCATGCCCTGCCTCCTTGACATGGGATTATTTGTGTGTTGTTGTGAAGACTCTGAATAGTGTGTGTAGAGTTATGCTTATTCTATATCCTCTTTTTGGCGATATTTCAAGCAACTTGAATTTTCAGAGCCTTCGTGATAGCGTGCTTTGATTATTTTATATGAATACGAAAATAGCCTTTGAAAATCTTCACTTGATATCATTTCAAGGAATGCGCAGTGAAATACTATCCTGTATACCTCGACATCACAAATAAAAGGTGCATCGTTGTAGGCGGCGGCGATGTTGCCGAAAGAAAAGCAGAGAGGCTTCTATCCTTCGGCGCCCGCGTGACTGTCATTGGCAAAACACTGACGCCTCTTCTGGAAACCATGAAACGTGATGGTCGCATAGAGCACATTAACGCCGATTACGACGGGGCATTTATCAGTGATGCGATTATGGTGATCGGCGCCACAAACCGGGAAGATATTAACGCGCAAATCTCCCGGGATGGGAAACATAAGGGGATATTGGTCAACATTGTGGATGACCCGGGGAGATGCGATTTTATTCTCCCTTCCATTATGCAGCAGGGAGACCTTTCAATTGCCATATCCACCGGCGGGAAAAGCCCGGCGCTGGCAAAAAAATTGAGAGAAGACCTGGAAACGCTCTACGGGCCGGAATATAGGGTGCTGCTTGACGTGCTGGGCAATCTTAGAGAGAAAATAGTGGCACGAGGTCATTCCTCCGATAAGAATAAGCAGTTGTTTGAAGCGGTTGTCTACTCAGACATCCTGAAACACATTAAAAATAAAAACTGGAACCACGTGAAAAAGATCATTTATGATATTACCGGTGTGGAAATAGAGGTTAATGAGTGACATGGAACTCCTTTTCTTGAAAGCAACCCTCGTTGTGTACCTCATAAGCGCCCTGGGATACATGTGTTCCCTGTATGTCAGGAGGGTCTTGGCGGCCAAAGTGTCCACGTGGATTCTGCTTGCCGCCTTCGTGCTCCACACCGTCTTTTTCGCACTACGGTACTGGAAAACCGGACAGACCCCCGTGGTCAGCCTCCATGAAACCCTCTCTTTCTTTGCATGGGTAATGGCGGGCAGCTATCTCGCCTTTCAATTGAAAACAAAGACCAGGGTTCTGGGAGCCTTTGTGTCACCCCTGACGTTTCTCCTCATGATCGTCGCTTCCACCGGCCTGGGAGGACACGTTTCTCTGCCGGATGTGCTGCAGAGCAACCTGGTGCCGGTTCATGTAATCCTGGCAGTAACAGGCGAAGCCCTTTTCGCACTGGCATCATGCGCTGGGCTCATGTATCTGATCCAGGAAGGTATGATTAAAAATAAAAAGATGAGCGGTTTCATAAGAATCTTCCCTTCCCTTACAGATCTGGACAGAATCAATCATATCTGTCTCATGTGGGGGTTTCCCTTATTGACTGTGGGTATACTGGTTGGCTCGATATGGGCGAGAACCGCATGGGGGAGCCTCTGGCAATGGGATCCCAAGCAGGTATGGACACTGACGGCCTGGTTCGCGTATGCCCTGCTCTTGCATCAAAGACTCGCAATCGGCTGGAAGGGACGCAAGGCAGCTCTCTTCTCTCTTGTGGCCTTTGCGATTCTCCTCGTTTCATTATTCGTCATAAACCTGTTCTTTGTAACTGCTCATACATTCATTTAACACTATGAATATCATTCTTATCGGCATGAATCATAAAACTGCCCCCCTGGAAATCAGGGAGCGTCTGTCTCTCTCCTGCGGTGATACCATGAGTCCGCTCATAGAAATCATGAATCTTCCGCAGATCAGGGAAGCCATATATCTATCCACCTGCAACCGCGTGGAAGTGCTGGCAAATGCCGCGGATGAGAAAAGCGCCATAGAGAAACTGAGGGCGTTCATCTTCAATCACGGCAATCTATCACCCGAGGAAATGGCCAGATGCCTCTACCTTTACTACGATCATGACGCAGTCCGCCACCTCTTCCGTGTGGCATCCAGCATTGACTCCATGGTCATGGGCGAACCGCAAATCCTGGGGCAGGTTAAAGACGCATATCGCACGGCAGTAGAGCACAATGCTACCGGTGTTATACTGAATAAAGTCATCCACCACGCGTTCCGGACAGCCAAACGGGTCCGCACCGAGACGGGCATCGCAAACAATGCCGTATCCGTCAGCTTCGCCGCTGTGGAACTCGCCAAGAAAATATTCGGAAATCTCAAGGGAAAGACCATACTCCTTATCGGAGCTGGTGAGATGTCGGAACTGGCAGCGAAACACCTTATTAATTATGGAGTGGAGAAAATCTTCATTACCAATAGAACATACGCCCGGGCTGTGCAGATCGCTGATAATTTCCATGGGAAAGCGATAGAGTTTGACAAGCTGCACGAAAAAATTCAGGATGTTGATATCGTAATCAGCTCCACGGGCTCCCCCGGTTATGTGATCGATGCATCCATGATTGCATCAGCCCTCCGTAGGCGCAGGAACCGCCTTCTTTTCTTGATTGATATTGCCGTACCACGAGATATCGATCCTGCGGCAGGTGCAATTGACAATGTGTATCTGTATAACATCGACAACCTTCAGGACATCGTGGATGGCAACTTGCAGGTCCGAAAAAAGGAAGCAGAAAAGGCAGAAGCCATCATCGACGAAGAGGTTGTAAACTATCGGGAATGGTACAATACTCTTGAAGTTGTTCCCACAATTGTTTCCCTCCGCGAAAAAATGGAAGGCATCATCAGGAGGGAACTCGCAAAATCAGGTTCTTGGATGGAGAATCTCACGGAAGAGGAAAGAAAAAACATAGAGGGATTAGCCAATTCTATTATAAACAAGGTTCTCCATGATCCGATCACCGGCCTGAAGGAGGAAAGCCGTGACAATTCTGCATTACCGTACATCGCGGCAATAAGAAGATTGTTTGGACTGGAAGATGAATAGCCCATTATCCCAGGCATAAAAGGATAGAGATATTAGAGACACACTGAAAATAGGCACCCGGGGAAGCGCCCTCGCCCTCACGCAGGCACGATTTATCGGGGAAAGGCTCAAAAATCAATGGCCCGGTGTATCCGTTGACGTCGTCGTGATCAAAACAAAAGGCGACATCATACAGGACGTTCCCCTGGCCAAGATCGGCGGAAAAGGCCTTTTTGTGAAGGAAATCGAGGATGCCCTTCTCCGCGGGGAAATAGATATTGCCGTGCACAGCATGAAGGATGTCCCCGCGGAAATCCCTGAAGGCCTTGAAGTCACCATCATGTCTGAAAGGGAAGATCCGCGGGATGTATTGATCTCAAAAGACGGGAGAATGATCGAGGATATGCCCCGGAGTGCCCGCATCGGCACAGGTTCGCTGAGAAGGGGATTCCAGCTCCGCCACCTGTTTCCTCGTATGGAAATCGTCCCCCTTCGGGGCAACCTGGACACGAGGATCAGGAAGATTCAATCGGAGCACCTCGACGGTATAATCGTAGCCGCGGCAGGCATGAGGCGGATGGGGTGGACAGACAGGATCACCCAGTACCTTCCCGTGGAGATTATGCTCCCCTCTGTGGGGCAAGGTGTGTTAGGAATAGAAATGAGACAGAACGACGATGCTACCAGGAATTCGATTTCTTTCATCAATCACTCGCAGACATGGATAGAGGTGAGTGCGGAAAGGGCCTTTCTGAAAAGGCTGGCCGGAGGATGCCAGTTGCCCATTGCTGCCTACGGGGTAAAACAGGGAAGCAACCTGACAATTACGGGGCTTCTTGGAAGCATCGACGGGAGAGTCATGATAAAAGATGAGCTCACAGGACATTGCAAAGACGCAGAGGCCCTGGGTGTGATGCTTGCCGAGAGGCTTTACGCGAGAGGGGGACAGGCCATCCTCGAAGAGGTTTATAAGAAGGGACCTGATTGTGGAGAAACAAGGTAAAGTGTATATAATCGGCGCCGGGCCGGGTGATCCCGGACTGATTACCGTCAAAGGCCTGAAATGCCTTACGGAGGCGGATGTCGTCATCTACGATCATCTCGTAAGTGAAGAGATCATCCGCCAGGCGAAAGAATCAGCCCGCCTGATCTATGCGGGAAAAAAGGGGGGAGCGCATACCCTGCCCCAGGAGGAGATAAATAGGCGTCTTGTTGAGGAAGCAAAACAGGGTCATATCGTCGCCAGGGTAAAGGGGGGAGACCCCTTCATATTCGGACGCGGCGGGGAAGAAGCGGAAACGCTTGTTCATGCGCGCATTCCTTTTGAGGTCGTCCCGGGAGTATCGTCTGCCGTTGCCGTACCCGCGTATGCAGGCATTCCCCTGACGCATCGCGGCTATACATCCACCCTGGCTTTTGTTACGGGCCATGAAGACCCGACCAAAGATGAGAGCGATATCGACTGGAAAACGCTGGCCGGAATCGGAACTCTCGTCTTTCTCATGGGGGTTAAGAATCTCCGCCAGATCACGGCCAATCTTTTGGTTCATGGCAAACACGCGGATACCCCGGCTGCCCTCATTCGCCGGGGGACGACGGAAGACCAGGAAACCCTGACCGGCACCCTCAGCGATATTTCCCGGATCGCGGAAGGCAGAAAATTCTCGCCCCCGGCCATCCTGGTAGTCGGCGATGTGGTAACCCTGCGCAGTGTTTTAAACTGGTTCGAGACAAAACCGCTCTTCGGGAAGGGCATCGTGATCACGAGACCCGAGGCACAGGCGGAGGAATTCGCCGGCCTCCTTCACGCCGAGGGAGCGAGGGTAATCCGTTTCCCCACGATAAAAATTGTTCCCCCGGAGGATTATCACGACCTCGATCTTGCCATCGGCCGGCTTTCCCGCTATCAGTGGATTATCTTTACCAGCGCGAACGGCGTGAGCTTCTTTTTGAGCCGCCTGAAAGAACTGGGCAGGGATATACGGGATATGAAGGATATCCGGATTTGCACCATCGGCCCGGCGACGGCGGCAACAATAGAGGATCAGGGAATCCGGGTTGATCTTGTGCCGGAAGAGTTTATTTCCGAGGGTGTGGTGAAGGCGTTCCGGGAGTTCGATATCAAAGACAACAAGGTCCTTCTCCCGCGGGCAGAGAAGGCCAGAGATGTCATTCCTGAAGGACTTGCGATGCTGGGAGCGAAGGTCGACGCAGTTACAGCCTATCGAACCGTAAATTCAGGCAAAGACAAATCGGAACTGGATACTTTGATACACGAGGGAAAAGTGGATGTCATCACCTTTACCAGCCCCTCCACGGTCACGAACTTCGTGGAGATCATGGGCCGGGAATACGCCATCCCCCCGCATATCAAAATCGCCTGCATAGGACCCGTAACGGAGGCAGCCGTGAAAAAAGCAAACCTTCCCGTGGACATCATCCAGGAACGCTATACCATACCGGGCCTGGTGGATACGCTGGCAGAATATTTCAGAAAAAAACCATTGAAGAATAAGGAGTAAATTATGTACTTTCCTGCATACCGGCCGCGGCGGTTGAGAAAAAATGAAAATTTCCGGAGGATGATCCGGGAGACGCAGATATCCATTGATGACCTGGCGTACCCTCTTTTTGTAATTTCCGGGAAGGATCTGAAGAAACCGATCAACTCCATGCCCGGGCATTTTCAAATGTCGATTGATCATGTAGTCAAAGAAGTTCAAAAAGCGCAAGCAGCGGGAATACCCGCCATACTCCTTTTTGGGATCCCTCAGAAAAAGGATGAATTGGCGTCGGGCGCCTTCATTAAGGACGGCATTATCCAGCAGGCAGTAAGAAGGATTAAAGACAAGGTTCCCGATATTGTGGTTATTACCGATGTGTGTCTCTGCGAATACACCCATCACGGGCACTGCGGGATGATTGAGAAGGGCGATGTGGATAACGACACCACCCTCGAGGTCCTGGCGGAAACCGCCGTATCGCACGCCCGGGCGGGCGTCGACATGGTCGCCCCCTCCGCCATGATGGACGGCCAGGTCGGCGCGATCCGGGAAGCCCTGGATGACGCGGGCTATGAAAATCTTCCCATCATGGCCTATGCGGCCAAGTATGCGTCCTCGTTCTACGGACCCTTCCGCGAGGCCGCGGAGAGCGCCCCGAAATTCGGTGACCGCAAGTCCTATCAGATGGACCCTTCAAATGGTGATGAGGCTATCCGGGAAATCAGTCTTGACGTGGAAGAAGGGGCGGACATCATCATGGTGAAGCCTGC
>DNUI01000026.1 GCA_003508565.1 Syntrophaceae bacterium | reverse complement strand
ACAATTAAGTTGACAGTATCATATTAAGAAAGGGTACTCTTATAAAAAACATTGAATATTGTTCGGCCCGTTCTAATATCTTGATGGCAACCGAAAGGATATTGAAAACCTGTTGAAATGGTTATTAAAGACTTCTGCACTCATAATAACACTTTCTCTATTGCTCTTTGCTGATAATCCTGCTGTCGCGAAAGAGTACAGATATCATTTTCCATCGAGAAATGAGAAGCTGATCAAAGCGAAAACGGTAGTGGGGGCAGTTCAAACTCACAAGATTAAACCAGAGGAAACGCTGCTTGACGTGGCAAGAGACTATGGACTGGGATTTAATGAACTTGAGATTCTTTATCCCCACATGGACCCATGGATTCCCGAAGTTGGACGAAATATCACGATTCCAACCATGTGGGTTCTGCCGTCGACAAAGCATCGGGGCATTGTTGTCAATATACCGGAACTGAGACTTTACCGCTTCTTTCCCAAAACCGGCAGGGTGAAGACCTATCCGATTGGAATCGGGGATCTCACAACAGAGACCCCATTGGGTGTTTTTAAAGTCGCCCAGCGAGTAGTTGACCCGGAGTGGAAAGTTCCGCCGGATCGCCGGGAGAGATATGGCGGCCTGGAGATCATGCCTCCAGGTGCGGATAATCCCCTGGGTAAATACTGGGTCGGCCTTTCCAACAGGAAATACGGCATTCATGGAACGAACAATCCCTGGAGCATCGGCCGATCAGTAAGCGGAGGCTGCATCCGTCTATATCCGGAGCATATCAGTCAGTTTTTTAATGAAGTCTCAATGGGAACCAATGTGGAAATTATTTATGAACCGGTGAAATTCGGATTCAGGAATCGAAAAATCTTCATTGAAGTACATCCCGATTTGTATCAAAAGTTTGAGAACCTGCAGGATTACACTTCGCAACTTATGATAAAACTGGGAATACGAAATTTTGTTTCAATGGAAGAGATCAGGAGGGCCCTGGTAAGACAGGACGGTGTACCGGTTGTCGTCGGGATTATGGCAAAAGATGGAGAATAATAAGCAGCGGTGAATTTTAGCAATCACCGCTAAAATAAGGGAAACCGAATAAAAAGGAGGTGATAAGATGAAGAAGAGTCTTTTGGTGCTTTCAATCATGCTTGCTCTCGCAGTGAGTGTGATGGGTTGTGCAACAACCGGTGACCTCGAGAAAATGCAGACACAGCTAAACCAGCTTGATGCGAAGATTGATCAGGCACTACAGGCATCACAGGATGCCAAGACGGCAGCCAACGAAACAAGGGCGAACCTTGCTACGCAGGTGGAGCAGGCCAATGCTGCCGCGATGAAGGCAGACGCTGCCGCATCACGCGCCGAAAATGCTGCAAAAAAATCAATGAAGTAGTAATTCAATTTTACAGGGAGCCATTAATTTTACCAATAGGGTTCCGGAAAAAGGAGTGGCAGGGTTTCGAGGCCCTGCCATCTCTTTTGTCTCCACCATTCAAGCATTGTACCTGTCAAGCTGCTTCTCGCCCAATGGTGAACATATTTATGAAACTGAGGTTTGCATTATTATATGTAATACACGAGTGTAAAAACTTCCCCTATCACATTCCCTTCTTCTTTCATGTTTTGTAAAAATTCTTATCGTCTAATTTCTTCGATGACGATAGAAATTAAAGAGTCGCTATCTTACTACACCAAAGCCGATATGGAGTTTGTCCATTGTCAAGGGTTGACCCTGTCCTTTTGCCGTCATAATCATCTTGACACACATAGTGTCTCTTCATATACTCCCACTGTAAAAAATTACGTCGTATCAATCAATTAGTATCCATTAAAAGCAAAGTGTATCAGCGGGTCTTTGTTCAGGAGAAAGGAGAAGGATGTATGTTACAAAAGCGGTTTTTCCCATTCGTAGCTATTCTGTCAACATTGTCATTGTTTTCATTATGTGGTTTGTCCATTGCCGCTGCAGGTTCGGCAGGGTCTCCGTCCAAGACGTCTCCAGTGCAAACGCCAAAATCACAATATCAGGAAAAGGTCAAACCAAACCTGCCTGACCTCGTGGTTGACAAATTTGAAGTAGCGGTCATTAAACCGGGTGAGCCAAATGTCGACGGGAAAATTTATGATCACAAACGTCTCTTTTATGTGTGGTATGTTCGCAACGGGGGTAACGCAGTTTCCAACCCGACAACACTGAAAGTCACCTGCACAAAGGAACAGGCAGGGTCATCGGGCCCATGCCCTCCCGGTCTCACGAAAAATTATGACATCGTTACGCTATGGCCAAGACCGGAGGAGATTTCAGGATGTCAGGTTATCTGGAACTCGCCCTCCGTCCCCGCTCCGGAGGAGGGGGTAACCTACAAATTTACAGCAGTGGTAAACCCTTCACCACGCACGGTCAAAGAGATCACTTATGAAAATAACACCCTCGAATCGCAATATCCACGTAAGTTATATCTGCAGGCCAGCCAGTTCCATAAGATTGTCGAGATGGAAAAAAGGGCCAAGCGCGGAGTCTTTACAAGTGTTTCCCCGGAGGCAAAAACGAAATTGAATGTTGGATCCAAGATCACCATCGAAAGCGTCGCCACACAACCGGCACCTTTAAAGCCCGACGTTCCCTTTACTCTCATACTAAAGTTCGTCAATACAGGGAATGTGAGTGTGAATGCTGGACAACAGTACGTTCTCTCCTGCAGGGTCATCAGCGGTGGTACCAATTGTCCCCTGCCTTCCGGCACTAAAACCATTAACCAGAGTATGTCACCCGGTGCAATATATAATGCTAAATATCCTGGCATAACAGGTCCTTCGGGCACATACGAACTGACCGTAAAACTGCTGTCCGCAAAACAGGGCGATGTCACAAAGGCTTTCAATGTAATAATCAACCCGAAAAAGACATTGCGACAAATACCTGGACCTGCATTGCCGGATAAAAAGCGACCTCCTGTACCAACACCGTTATAGGAAAAGTAAAACAAGGTGACGTGGCGCGTCCGAAACACTCTTGGATAGGGGAGATCGGTCCGTCAGGAGCAAGATCGATCTAAACAGAACACATTCCACGCCACAATGTTTTTTGCCTGTACCTTTTGACATTAGGGACATTTCTTATTATACTGTTTCTGTTATCCGAAAAGGTCAATCAATGAAAACGGGAAGTCCTGCTGTCCTGAACAAGGCCGCGACCCCCGTTTAGAAAGCGAGGCCAATTATGATCAGAAAGATCCTTTCCGTAATATGGTTACTGGTGTTGATGTCAGCCTGCGCTCCCGTCATCTCGCAGACAACCATGAGCACCGTGGATAAAAGTATCTCCTTTACGGCGCTTCAGCAGCGACCCGATGACTTGAAAGGTAGGGTTGTACTGCTCGGGGGACAGATCATTGCGACGACCGTGAAAACCGACGAGACGTGGATTGAGGTTCTGGAAAAACCCCTCGACTATCAGCAGAGACCATCAGATACCGATCAATCGTCGGGTCGTTTCCTCTTACGTTTTCAGGGTTTTCTCGATCCCGCCATCTATGCGAGCGGAAGAAAGTTGACTGTGGCAGGACAGGTGGAAGGCAAGGTTGTTCGTCCGCTCAAGGAGATAAATTACACGTATCCTGTTCTTATAGTGAGAGAACACTATCTCTGGAAACCGGATGACGCTTACAGCACCCCACGGTTCGGTATCGGCATCGGTGTGGGCGGAGGGAGTCATGGCGGCGGTGGCGGAGTAGGTGTGGGTGTGGGGTTTTAAATGATACCCCAACATTGCATTCCTGTTCTGTTAATATTGATCGTTTCCTGTGCACATTTTCCGCAGCAGGGTATGCAGGATGTTAAAAGAGAAATCGAATTCAGAGACGTCATCAAGGATCCGGAAGCCTTCAAAGGAGAAGCCATCATCTGGGGTGGTGTCATCATTGAGACCATTACGAGATCCGATGATACCCTGATCATTGTCAGGCAGACGGAGCTTGATTTTCAGAAGCAGCCTAAGGATCTGGATAAGTCAGCGGGCCGTTTCATTATTCGCTATCGAGGATTTCTCGACCCGGCCCTTTACAGCAGGGATCGTGAGGTAACGGTTGAGGGAAGGATTGCCGGTAAAGAGGAAAGGTTTGTTGGTGAGCATCGCGTTTCGCATCCGGTAATCGATAGCGACAGCCTCCGCCTTTGGGAAACGTGGAGGAAGTCACCCGACTATTATGATCCTTGGTACGAAGAACCATACCCTATCTGGGGGCCTTATCCCTATTATTATCACCACCATCATCACCGTCGTCCCCCTCCCCGGATTCGTAAATAAGTGATAACAATTACTTATGTAATTATATTATTTTCTTTTGATACCTTTAGAATTGCTACATTCCTAACACTATCTTAGCTTGTGGATAACTTTACCCATCAACATGCCCAACCTAAAAAGCCAGGTTAGGCTCCCGGCCTTCTTTATAATGAGCTCCCTTTGCCCGGACGGCATGACTTCCCTCTGGCTCACACGTGGAAGCAGGTGAGTCGGGTTCCGGTCGAGACGACAAAGGAGAGGGTGGCTATTTCACGGTATATCCTCGGGCATCAAGGCATGCACCCATGGCCCGCCGATACTCCCCATACTTCTTGCTTACTTCAGCTTCGGGCACACTGCCGGGCGGCTGAGTCGGGTCGAAATGTG
>DNUI01000084.1 GCA_003508565.1 Syntrophaceae bacterium | reverse complement strand
TGATTCCCCTTTTCATGAATCACACTCGCCCGGGCGTTGCTCCTGAGGAGGACGGTCGCGTGCGGGATGATTTTGCCGAGGGAAAGGGCCTCTTCTTCGGCATATTTCAGGTCGTAGGACGGATCCTTGAGGTCGGGATTTCCCATGATAAGGGCCGGCAGCTTATCATTCTTGGCCCTGTCCTTCAGGATGCCGAGGATACTCGCGCTGGGAAGGTATCTAACCTGATAACGGTCAACCAGAAAATTCTTTCCGGAAGAGAGGGCACCGAAGGGGAGGTAGTGGAGCACCCCGTGGGGTACGATAATCAGCCTGGGTGTGGTGATTCGTGCGGCCACGGGGGTAAATAGCCGCCCGTACAGGGCCTTTGCATGGGGGGTGTACTCATCGGAACCGACACGGGTGAGCCTTTCCCGGAAAGCCAAAACATCCTTCGCAAGGCCGGTCCCGTCGAGTATTGTCACCCAGATGCTGTTATGTTTGAGGACAAAGGCATACCAATCCTGCTCGGTGGCATAGTATTCCAGGAGGACCTCATCTGTTCCAAGGCGTGCCTGAATTGTTTTGGTGTCCGTATCGGTTACAGTGACCAGAGAAGCGAGTTCCGGGTCCTGGGTAAGCAGATCTTTCTTCAGTGTAAGAACGACACCCCGTGTCCCCGTGACGTTGCTCTGAAGCGCGGGGTCGGCAACGGTCGCATTCGCTTTCTCGGCACGGGCAAGTTGGTCGAGAGTCCGGTTGATGTGAGCGGTGTCTTTTCCGTGGATGGAAATCTTCGTTTGGGATGAAAGGAGATCCACGAGAGCCCGCCCTTTCGCCCGTTCGACGTATTCGAAGGCTTCAGCCGCGCGATTACCGGCGCAGAGGATGGAAATCAGTTCCTGGTAAACGGCCTGCTTGTCGCCGACATAACCGATCCTGCCGGTTTCCGTGTTGATGGACGCCCGCTGTTTTTCAATAACGTCAACGGCCTCTTTCAGGAGATCTTCGGCGAGTTTCGCGTCCCCGGCACGGCGGGCAATGCGGGCGCGGTCAAGGAGCGCGGGCCAGAGAAGCCCTCCGATCTGGCGGATCTGGGGATGCGTAAGGAGCTGATCGTAGCCTTTTTTCGCTTCTTCCTCCTTGCCCATTTCGTAAAGACACTTGACGAGGATGAAATATTTGGGAATTTCCTGGAAGGTCTCGTCGTAAAAGACCGTGTAGAGACCCGAAACATTTGCTCTATGGTCTTGGATAGCCGTCAGGGCGCTCCCGTAGTCTTTCTTCGCCATGTGTATCCTGGCTAGGGCAATGAATTTCTCCGGCCCCAGGATCCCTCCGATGGTCGTGACATCCTCGATGGTCTTGAGGTGCGCATCGGCGTCGCGCATGCGCCCCTGCAATGCGGACGCCACCCCGGCGATGCAGGAGATATCGATCAGTTGGATCCGGTAGAACGTATTGTCCCTATTGGCGTCACGATTCAGGATGACAAGGGCTTCCGTCGCTTCCTTCAGGGCCTTGTCAAAAATTCCCTGGTCCAGGTAGGCATAGCCTCTCAGTATTTGAGGGTATACGGCCAGGTTTCCCCCGTACCCTGTGATATCTCCCTGGCCGATCTGCGTTTCCAGTAAATCTGCCGTCTTGAACATTTTCTCATAGTCACGGATTTCGTAGTAAGCCGCCGCGAGCAGAAATATCCGGAAAGAAGACAGGGTCTCCTGGCGTTCAAGCATCGGCTGGAGTTTACGAATCAATTCGTGGTGCTGCTTCTTCTGCATGTAAGAACTGATCTTTATGTCTTCTATGTTTGTTTTCATGTCTTTCATAAGACCAGCACCGCAGCCATAGAAAAGAAAAACCAATAAAAATAAAAGGCAGGTGATACGGTTCGGGATAGTAAGGGTGGTCTTTCCAATGGTCTCAGAATGCTTCAATCCTTTCATCATTTTGTTCCTTCCTTCAACATGCATGACGCTTTTATTTATCATTTATCAGTGCCGCCCGGTTCTAATGGGTAAGGCCTCAATGAACGAAGAATATACAGCCGTATAATTAATGAATTCTCCATTTTTATTCAATAGAAATTAACTGGTCTTGTGTTAGGATGAGGAGGAGGGGGCCGCACCACTTCATGAAATCTCAGATAATGATGATCTCTGGCCCTGGTGGTGGCAAAATGGAGAGAAATCAATGATAGCATCTTGTCGCTCTGTCTGAAAGAGCAATTGAGTTGATTTCCCAGCTTTAAAGTGTTAATTTACCTTCAAAAATGGGGGGGGCATAACGTTCTCTCATCAATCTTGTAACTTTACAGCTTGAGAAAATACCATGAAAAAGATGACCCAGATACCCTCGAATCCTGAAGATATGGCAAAAGCCCTGGCGCAACTGGATACGTCGGCGGCTGCCAAACTGCTGGAGAAAGCAGAAACCAAGACAGCTATGAGCGCGCTCAGGCTTATGGGGCCGCACACCGCTGAGAAGATACTGGCCCTGGCACCAGCCGAGGTGAAGGAGCGAATAAAGAGCGCCCTGCCATCTGAGGTGCGCGAGCAATGGGCGTTGAACCTGACATTTCCGAGGGAAAGTGTCGGCCGACTGATGGACCCAGTCTATGCCGTTTTTTCACCGCAAATGACTGTCCGTCAGACGATCGAAGAATTGCGCAACCTGGTAAAACGCGAGTTCATCACCTATGGCTATGTCACCGACTCTAAGAAACAGCTCATCGGTGTCGTGGTTATGCGGGATTTGCTTTTCGCTGATCCAGGAACTCCGCTAAGCCAGGTCATGCTGACCGAACCATTCAGCCTGCGTGCCGACATGCCCCTCATGGACGCAATGCGCGAGGTCATCACCAGGCATTATCCCGTTTATCCTGTTACCAATTCACGGGGTGAATTGGTCGGGGCTGTACGCGGTGGGCGGCTTTTTGAAGCACAGGCCATAGAGATCAGTTTTCAGGCTGGAAGCATGGTGGGTGTTGAGAAAGAGGAGAAACTTTCCACTCCGTGGCCGAGGAGCTTCAAGTATCGACACCCATGGTTGCAGCTGAACCTCTTGACGGCCTTTATAGCCGGAGCGGTGGTCAGCATATTCCAGGCCACTATAGATCAGATTGTCATCCTGGCGGCCTTTCTGCCTGTGCTGGCCGGGCAATCCGGCAACAGCGGCTGCCAGGCCTTAGCCGTGACTATACGGGGCATGACATTGCACGAATACAAGAAAGAACATATGCGCAGGCTGCTGGCCAAGGAGGGCCTGCTGGGTCTGCTGAATGGGGGGGTGATTGGATTGGTTGCAGGCGTCGCTATGTATTTTTTGGCGGTCAGCCAGGGCAACCCGCTGGCTTTTCCTCTGGGACTGATTGTAGTAGCGGCCATGGCCGGCGCCTGCGTGGTCAGCGGAATTTTCGGAACGATCGTGCCGATAACACTGCGCCGCTTGGGCGCGGATCCGGCCACAGCTTCCAGCATTTTCCTTACAACGGCCACCGACGTAGCCAGCATGGGGCTGCTTCTTTTGTTGGCCACCCTATTTTTGACTTGACCAGTAATCCGAAGCGGGTTGTCATATTCATTTTATGCCTTTTAGGGAAAGAAGCCACCCGCAAAGCAGAAGCCTTCTTGCCGTTAGAAGGCGTAGACAAGGTTGAACCAGAACTTGTCGCCCTCAGGCCTGTTTCTTGCCTCGAACTCGGGTTGCCACTTGAGCGCGAAGCTCATGTTCTTGTACGCGTACCGCACCACGGGACCGATGGAAAAGACCCGGCCCTCGAACCCGCCTGGGCCCTGTTTGATCCCATTCTTCTCATCCTCGGTTCTCTGGCAATAGTAGTAACCCCCGATGCCGACGGCCCATTGCTTGTTGACGTGATAGCCGATGGTGTAGTCAAAGTGGAACTCCTGGCCCGATTCGTAATTCGTATCGTCGTTTTCAGTGTTAAAGTCGTACATAAACTTGGCGGAGAGCTCGAAGCCGCCGTTGCTCAGGTACGTTATGCCGAGGACGGGCTCGAAAGTCCAGTAGTTCCTCCCGGGGTTTGCAAGACGGTCCTCGCTGTACGCACCGACGGGGATATAGATGTCAAGCCCCGCCGTGATGTGAAAGTTTTTGGAGTGCCAGCCGAGAACGATCGGGTCGACGATGATGTCACCCAGCCCAAAACGGTCATCGCTCCGGCCGCCGAGGGTCACATCCTGGTAGACCACAGGAATCACGGCTTGAACTGCCCAGTCGGCACCGAGAAATTTGTAGTTGGTAACATGGACGAACCGGAGGACATCAGCAACCACCTTCAGCTTGAAATCAGGAATGAGGTCATGGCCCTTGTTGTCCTTGAATGCCGAGGCTGTATAGTAGGTAAGGTAGTTTTTAAAATAGGTTCCTGGCGGCGGGAGCGCCCCCGCCATGAAGTCCTCGGCGCCATTCGGGTATGCCCCGCCCCCACCCTCGGTAGCGAAGGCCGAGCCCGCGAGGGCGACCGGACTCAGGAGCACGGCTGCCACAACCAACATGATAAAAAATTCCCTGAATGCCCCCCGCTTCTTCATCACACTATATCCTCCTTTTTTTGATTGTGCTTTATTCAAGACTGGCGCCTCAATTTCTCCGTGTGAATTCTGTCCATCGTTTTTGATGAGACATTGTTTTCAGACATGCGACATATAGGAAAGTCTCGTGTACATGTCAATTATTTTCCCCTTTTCGTGCAGAAAATACAAGATACGCCGCCTTGTGTGTCAATCGAATCCATAATGAGCAGGCTCAAAACTTGTCGATTAAAACGCTGCAGCAAGTATTGAAATTCAAAAACAACATTACAAGGAATCAACCGAAATGTAATATTTCTGTAGTTTCATTCAGCGTAGAATGATTTTATCTTGACGTGTACAACCCGAAGGTTTATTTCATAACCATGAAATCTATTGAACTGAAAAAAAGGAGAGTCAAAAACGATTGGGTTCAAAGTCAATTAGCGGCTATCCTGGGGGTTACGATTCGGGCAGTGTCACGTTGAGAAAGGGGAACCAGGTGAACCCCTTCATTCCTTTACTTAGCGCGTGAAAGATTGGAAAGCACAGAAACTGCACTGAAACCTGAAACAAAGCGCAGAAGGTTGGAGTATGCGAGTACATGAACTTATTGAAAAGCATCAACAGGATATTGGACTATGTCTTTACCGACATTGTGATAAAAATCCTTTTCGTGATCCTCCTGCTCTTGATACCCGTGTTTTTGTTTTATGGTAATCCCTTATATCTTGTATTGCTCTGGGCAATTTTTGAATATCTTGATTATCGTAATAGAAAACTAAAAGGAAAAGATCAGGGGGAGGAATGGAAATGGTGATGATCTATAGTCGGAACGGGAATTTTGAGTCGATAAGAAAATAAGACGAGTTCCCATCATATCTTAATAAGTTACATATCATTATGTTACACAGTACAAGTTGATTTTTGTTTTGTCCGGGTATTTTCGGGTGTGTCAGTTACAATTTAGTTACAGTCAATAGCCTCTTTTTTTATTTGCGTCAGCTACAAGTCTTCAAGGGTCGGCGTAGATTTGATGTGAGGATT
>DNUI01000131.1 GCA_003508565.1 Syntrophaceae bacterium | reverse complement strand
GGACATTTTCCGTCACGAAAAGAGCTGCCAGAAAGGGGAGGAACCCCCAGACCGGTGAGCCAATCAAGATTGCAGCCAAGAAGGTTCCTAAATTTACCGCCGGTAAGGCATTAAAAGATGGCGTGAAGTAAATTATAGTTGTAAATGAAATAATCTTTCAATAGAAAGCTATACGCTGATGGATAAGAAAGGGTGGATCCGGTTCCCCACCCTTTCTTTTTTTGGAGAGCAATTATATTGTTTGCCTGAAACTGATCTTGATATAACGGGCAGCACCAAGATGCGTTTCTTTTTTCCTGAAGTCCACAAACTGCCATCTTTAATTTTCATAGTAGATTTCACATAGAAATCATGATAATCACAATACAAATATAAAGTAAGAATTAAATTCATTTAACTCTGCGTGAGGGTACTATGGACTGATTATCGTAACCCCGTTTCTCAAGAGAGAACTGGGGTTTTTGTGTTTTAATCATCCCTTCTAATGGGTGACCTTATGAAAGATGATAATAAGACAAAGAAGCAGCTCGTACATGAACTGGCGGAATTGCGCTCGCAAAATGCCGCTTTTAAAAAACCAATAACCGGGAGTAAATCTTATGAGCTTGTGGCCGAGGAGGCCAATCACTATGCCGAAAGTATTGTGGAAACTGTTCGAGAGCCCCTTTTGGTCCTGGATGCGGATCTGAGGATCATCTCGGCGAACCGCAACTTTTACAGAACCTTTAAAGTAACTCTTGGCGAGACGATCGGAAGTTTCATCTATGAACTTGGAAATAAACAATGGGATATCCCCAAACTTCGGGAACTGCTTGAAGAAGTCCTTCCTGAAAAAGAAGTGTTCGACGACTTTGAGGTTGCCCATAATTTCCAGGACATCGGTCATAAAATCATGCTGCTCAATGCCCGCCAAATATTATATCGGAAAGACATCGGCGCAAAGATGATCCTTCTTGCCATTGAGGATATAACCGAGCACAGGCGACTGGAAAGCTTATTAGAGGAGTCTGAAGAGCGCTACAGGCGTCTTTTTGAGACTGCAAGCGACGGGATAGTGCTTCTCGAAAAACGCGAGGGGAAGATAACCCATGCTAATCCTGCCACTGAGAAGATATTGGGCTATAAACAAAAGGAGAGCATCGGGAATAAGCTTCGGGACATCGGTGTTTTGCTCGACATAGGTGATTTCCAAACGACAATGCAAAATTTGAACAAGATCGGCATTCTTAATTACGATAATGTTTCGGTAAAAACAAAGTCCGGGCAGCATATCTATACGGATATCTATCTGGTCGACAGGGCAAGGTTGGTACAATGTAATATTCGTGACATCACCGACCGCAAGCTGGCAGAAGAGGCTTTGAGGAAAAGTGAGAGGGAATTAAAGTCAAAAACTGAAAACCTTGAAGAAGTCAATGCGGCATTAAACGTATTACTGAAACGTGTGGAGGAAGGAAGAATAGAACTTGAGGAAAAGATTTTGTCTAATATCAGGGAACTTGTTTTACCTTACATTGATAGATTGAAGAAGACACAATTATCTGATCATCAAGCCTCTTACTTAATTGTTATTGAAACAAATCTTGACAATATCGCCTCTTCCTTCCTCTATCATTTAAAATTGAGATATTTAAATCTTACTCACAGGGAGGTTCAGGTTGCTTCTCTTATTAAGGAAGGGAAATCCACTAAAGAGATCGCCAACTTGTTAAATATAGCTATAAAAACTGTGGTATTCCATAGAAATAGTCTTAGAAAAAAACTTGCTTTAAAGAATCAAAAAGCCAACCTTCGAGCTCACCTATTAACCTTCACATAAGATCAAATTATTACCTGAATTAACCTAGTAATAATTAGGCATTGCATTTACCAAAATTTAACCGGACATTTATATATAATATTATTACGTCAAAAGAACTGAAAACATGAATATCTTTCTTGGCAAGCTAATACGTTTATGCATTTCGGGTTACTTGTTTCAGTTTATCATACGTCTTTGAAATGTAACCTAAATATCTTAGGCCGATTAGATGATAAGTGATATTAAAAAAAGAAAACCCAAAACAAACCTCCAAACAAAGCAACAACTTCTCGTTGAGGTGGAAGAACTTCGGACGAGGCTTGATGCCACAGAGCGGCGCTTACAAGAGGCTAACGAAATATTGCAGGTGCAGATCACTGAGCGTAAGCGAGCAGAAGAAGCCTTTGAGAAAGCTCAAGAATACACTGAGAGCATCGTGGATACAATACGTGAACCGCTTATCGTACTTACCTCCGACCTGAAAGTCATCTCAGCGAATCGTTCCTTCTATGAAACCTTCCAGGTCGCGCCTGAAGAGACTGAGGGAATATTAATCTTTGATGTATGCAACCACCAGTGGGATATTCCTGCATTGAGAGAGCTGTTAGAGAAAATTGTCCCCCAAAATACCCACTTTAATAATTTCGAGGTCGACCACGCGTTCCCACACATTGGGCGAAAAAGGGTGCTTCTCAACGCTCGTCGGATCTATCGGAAAGGTAAAGGCACGGATAGAATACTCCTCGCTTTTGAGGACATCACTGACCAAAAGCAGACGGAGGAAGCGCTCAAAAGTTCTGAAAAGCGATACCGCCGCCTTTTTGAATCAGCCCAGGATGGAATATTAATCCTCGATGCCGAAACTGGACAAATATCGGATGTGAATCCCTTCCTGGTAGAAATGTTGGGTTATTCGCATGAGGACTTTTTAGGGAAGAAACTCTGGGAAATTGGGGTCTTTAAAGATATTGAAGCATCGAAGACTGCCTTTTTGGAATTGCAGGGTAAAGGATATGTTCGCTACAATGATTTACCACTTGAAACGCAAGACGGGCGTCCAATGGCCGTAGAATTTGTCAGTAACGTCTATCTGGTCAATGATCATAAAGTGATTCAGTGTAACATCCGCGATATAACCGAACGAAAACTTATAGGAGAGGCTTTACAAAGAGCTCATAACGAACTCGAACAGAAGGTGGAGGAGCGGACGGTCGAACTCTCGGAAGCTCTTTCTAAAATCATAACAATGAAAGACCGACTGGAAGCTGAGAATATATACTTCCGTGAAGAGAGAAGAACAAGGGGCCGATTCGACAATATAATAGGGCAAAGTGATGGTCTCAAGTATGTTCTCTATCGAGCGGAGCAGGTCGCTTCTATGAACACAACGGTCCTCATCCTCGGTGAGACCGGTACGGGAAAGGATTTGATCGCTACCGCCATCCACAATATGAGCCCCCGCAAGAAACGGGCGCTGATCACCGTCAACTGTGCCGCCCTGCCGGGCAATTTAATAGAGAGCGAATTGTTCGGCCGAGAGAAGGGGGCATTTACCGGGGCCGATATCCGGCGGGTAGGCCGATTCGAGATCGCCAATGGTTCCACCATTTGTCTGGATGAGATCGGGGAGCTGCCGATGGAGTTGCAGGTAAAGCTGCTTCGGGTGATTCAGCATAACGAGTTTGAGCGGCTGGGTTCGTCCCATACCGTTAAAGTTGATGTGCGTATCATAGCGACGACTAATCGAGACCTTGAGGAAGAGGTCCGCAAGGGCCGGTTTCGGCAGGACCTATACTATCGTCTCAACATCTTCCCCATCACTATCCCACCACTTAGACAGCGAAAAGACGACATCCCGCTGATGGTCCAGGCCTTCATAGATCGATACTCCCGGAAACTGGGGAAAGAGATCACATCGATCCCGAAGGAGACAATGAAGAAACTGCAGGATTACCAGTGGCCCGGGAACGTCCGGGAGCTGGAAAGCATCATCGAACGGGCCGTGATCTTGTGCCCCGGGCCGGTTTTGCAACTGACAGATAAACTGGAGATTTCATCCCCCCAACTTTCATCCGCCGTGAGGACCCTGGAAGAGACGGAGCGAAACCACATTCTTAAAATCCTTTCTGAAACCCGATGGTGCATCGAAGGAAAAGATTGTGCCGCAGCGATCTTGGGCCTCCACCCGAGTACCTTAAGAGCGAGGATGCAGAAGCTCGGGATAGTCCGATCGAAGACAAAAGAATAAAACCAGCCCAAGATATTTGAATTTATTCACTGAGAATTCAGAATACAGGAGTCAGTTGTCAGAATAAAAAATATTCTGGATTCTGTGTTCTGGCTCCTGAATACGTAAAGCTTCCTCAACATGATGAGGTTCCACCAAATATCGAGGCCTAACGAATCGTTTCATGCTTTTCTGCCGTTCCCTCCTGCTCATCCAGCACCCTGCTATTAAAGGATGAATCAAACCTTCTGATTGTTTTCGGCGATTGGCATGCTATTTGCCGTTACAGGATTATGATCACGATCATCACACACAAAAGCAGGTTCTCACTGTATGATCACTTCCGGCTGGGATGGTGATGCCATAACCCGAAGTGTCTCATCCCATTGCCGGTTGGTATGATGATGTAATAACCAGCAGTGGGAATGGTTCATTATGGCCCCACAGTAAGAACTGGGGATACTATCCGACCGAGGGAGGGAGGGAATAGATGAACTTAACGATTATCCTGATGGTCATAGTTGCCTGTCTTGCCCTCGTTTTCACTGTACAAAATGTTGCTGCCGTTACGGTAAGTATTTTCTTCTGGGATATTTCTTTATCTCTCTCACTATTGATTTTTTTTATTCTGGCCATTGGTTTTATAATCGGATGGTTTCTTCACAGCTTTATTGCGTATCGTAAAGACAAAAAAGAAGTAGACGAGATTCAAAACGATGTCCGAAGCAGCAAGCAATAGTTGCGACATTTGGTTTTTTATACCGATCAATATAATTATGGGTTGCGATAGTAAACCACAAAAACACAAAGAAAGAAGGAGGTGATACCTATGCCAAATAAAGATGGAAAAGGACCAAAGGGCGAAGGACCGAAAGATGGGCACGGCGGAGGAAAAGGGAAAGGAACAAGGAAAGGAACAAGGAAACCCGCTGGTCCGAAAAAGGGCGGGGAAAAGGGCGGATGCTAATCGCCGAACCAGTTGTTTAAGGCGACGTTGCCCGCGGTTGCGATTTTTCGTAGTCCTAAACTAAGCATAGGCGGGCAACGCAGCTGAACTCATCCGTCATACCTTTCAATGAGTATTTTTCGGTTTTATTGATTCCATGAGAGTGAGGACTCGTAGAGTGCAAGCTTCTCTACAGGTTGAACGTGAAAATATCGGAGATGACTTTTCCTTTGGCCTGCTTCCTGAATTCAATAAAACGTCAGCCTCGAAGAAAAACACGATTCAAACGTCAATCATTGGTACCTATGCAAGGCTTTCCTTTTTGGGGGAAAAGACATGTGTTATGATGCTGTCCAAATTATCAGAAAAAGCGAAGTTCGTATATCATCGTTGGTCATCAATAGGAACCAGTTATGGAAAATGTCTGGATTGCGTTTGGTTTGACCGTGTTTGCAGGAATGGCCACGGGGATTGGTAGTATCATCGCCTTCACGGCCAGAAGAACTAACTATCGTTTCCTCTCGGTGGTAACGGGGTTCTCGGCCGGTGTGATGCTTTATGTATCATTCGTAGAGATATTCTTCAAAGGCGTCGAATCACTCACAGAGCAGTACGGCGATTACTGGAGCCACTGGATAAATGCAGCATCCTTTTTCGGAGGGATGTTGCTAATCGGCGTGATTGACAACCTGATCCCGGCCGCAGAGAACCCCCATGAGATTCATTCAGAGGTTGAGTTCAGACCGCTCCACGATCCAACCGCACCCTTCCCGGAATTCAAGTCGGCAGTAGGCACACCGGCAGTAACAGAAGGACTCCACGATCACAGTCCGCATCATCATAAGCTGATGCGGATGGGGTTGTTTACCGCCTTGGCCATAGCCATTCACAATTTCCCTGAGGGCTTGGCTACATTTCTTGCTGCCCTGCAGGATCCGAGTCTGGGTGTGGCCCTTGCGGTGGCAATTGCCTTACATAACATTCCCGAGGGGATTAGCGTATCCGTTCCGATCTTCTATGCCACGGGAAATCGTAAGAAAGCTTTCTTGTACTCGGTGCTTAGTGGATTAGCCGAGCCTGTTGGCGCAGGTATCGGTTACATCGCGCTACTATTCTTCGTTGGGGGTAATAACGGAGTAATTCCACCCCACTTCATGGGAATCCTCTTCGGGGGTGTGGCGGGTATAATGGTTTACATCAGTCTTGATGAATTGCTCCCAACAAGCAGGGCCTATGGAAAAGGACACGACAGCCTGTTTGGTCTTGTAGCGGGTATGATCATAATGGCTTTGAGCCTCTTGCTGATGAAATAGTGCCGATAGATTAGGCAAACTATCGGTTGGAATCGTACCGGTGAGCCTTAACGTTACTCACTTACTATCCATAATCCTCAATTCTTACAACTGAACATGATGTCCTTCCTGAACTTAGTGAGACGTCAACCTTGAAGAAGATACTTGCTTTCAACCAGGAATAAAAGACATTATAACTTATAACAACCACAATCAGGGCAGCCCTATCCCGGCCGGCGGCGAGGGACTTCCCCTTCCTTGATGAAGATATTATGAAAAGAGAATGGAGGATAGAGAAATGATCCCACGCATCAAAAAAATACTTTACTCAACAGATCTGAGCAAAAATTCCATCTATGCTTTTTGTTTTGCCGTGGACATGGCTAAAAAGTATGATGAAAAGATTTGCATTTTACATGTCGTCGAACCCTTTTCTGCAACCTTTGGGGGCCGCACGGTCAAACTGCCCCAAGGCGAACCTAAGGCATCCATTACTGTAATCAGAAACCGTATCCAAAATTTCTACAACAAAATGGAGGAAAAGGAAAACTTGGCCTGCGTTGCCCTCGTCACCAAAACCTTTGTTCAGACACGCGATCCCGTCCAGGAGATCCTGAAAGCGGCGGATCAGGAAGGGTGCGATTTGATTGTCCTCGGAAATCACGGAAAAGGATTTGTGGAGCGCTCACTCTTAGGCAACGTATCTCGTTCTGTTATGGATAGGACAAAAAACTGGTTTTCTTGATCCCGCTGCCATCTGAAGAAACCTTGGTTTTGGATGAAATGTGACGGATTTGAAGTGGCAATCCTCATCTCAATTCCAATCTGAAAATTGTTGATAGGTAGGTAGCGAGAGCATTTGCTGCTTCCTGTAATGCTGCTTTTCTAATTTTGTCTGTCTATACAACATTTCATTCTATTATCATCAAACCTTCAGGCATAAAAAAAGAGGTCAGTTTCCCGACCTCCATATCCTCACCGCCCTTGCTATTTTAAGTTCTTCTTAGTGCATACAGCTTTTAACAGAAATTCCATCATCGTATCAGGTGAAATATACTCAAGAGATGGATGTTTTGAAAGATCTGCTGAGCTTATTACTTCATTATTTGTATTGTATGATGTCACGTTAAGAATCTTAGATGTTCTATTTTTACAATTAATTTCCCATAAATCTATCGTGTACGACCAGTCATCCGGAACGGTTACGCCTTTATTTCTTCTATACGTTATCTCCCTCATTCGACCTTCTTCATCCTGCGGTATGCCTTTTGTAAAGACTCGAATAATATTGTTTGATAGAACATTTATACTATCTGCTTCATAAAAAAACAATAAGTCACCTGTCCCCTTAAAGTATAATCTCCAATCCGCACCGTTCACATCCTTTGAACAGGGTAATATAAGTAAGCAGGTGAACAATACAAAATAGAACTTTGATAAGAATCTCCGTTTATTCATGTTGACCTCCTTTCATTAAAAAAGTCCACCACTCACCCTTCAATATGTTTTTTGCACCTGTCACAGAACACAAGATCATTACCGATGTTTTTCGCAGTAAGTACCTCACCCCTGTTTAAATCTTTCAGTTCTTCCGATGTCGCACAATCTGTGCAGATGGTTTCAGTATCAAGTTGATACCCCAGTATTTCATCTTTTTTGATCCTTGTCATTTCTCCACCTCCATAAAAAAAGCCCACAGCGTTGATTAGGTGTTTATAGACACCCCCAGTTTACCACCATCAATTTAATTGTCAAAAAATATCAGCATCGACGCGTAGGATGCTTCTGAAGGCTTTGTGACTATAATTGGGACAGGCTGAAGGCTCTTGTTTCGACAGGTAGGACATGGGGTCGGGATATGTGTCAGAGATTTACCGGAAAGGGAAACTGATCCATACTATTCATCACGAAAACAGCCCGGATGGCCAGTTCCTCAGTCCTGTTTTACTCATTGAGGATGCAAGAGAGTGGATAGACCGCACCTATCCTCATGGGAGGATAAAGTACTTTGGAGAGGTATAATCAAACTGCCACCTTGAACCGGATTTCTTCCTGAAATCCACAAATTAACATCTCTGATTTTCAGTGTAGATTTCAAGTTGGTCTTCCCCCGGTTTAGTGGA
>DNUI01000172.1 GCA_003508565.1 Syntrophaceae bacterium | reverse complement strand
CTGATGTATACTCTCAAGATTCCGAAAGCCAGATATCGTATGAGAGCTCAGCCAGCCCGCGAGTTGCCTACGACTTCGTCCGTCAATTCTCTCAACCCACGAAAATTCAATTCCCAAATTCTTTAAAATAAGAAAGATTCCCGAATATATTACTATGCCAGTCAAAGTATGTATATCCTAAAAAATCAATAATACAAAGCATGTAGTTAGTTTCAGGTTTTGTGTCAGCATTGTCCCTGTTATAGATTGTACGTTCTGTGCCTTTGATAATTCCTGCTGAATCCCCCTGGAGAAGTGTGAGATCCATTCTCCATTTACAGATATTTACCAATGTTTTTTTGAGATTCAGAATATCCATTCACATGGCTGAGGCAATCTGGTACAGAAACCTTGATAGAAAAATGATTTAGTGGTAAGGAACTGTGCCAAGTGGATGTTTAATGCAACAAGGGAGATGATCATATGCAAATAAAAGTTGTGAAAGTTACCCCGTCGAAGTTGAAACCAAAACCTGCCGATGAATCAAAACTCGGATTTGGGAAAATATTCACTGATCACTTCTTTACGTTGAAGTACCATGCGGATCGCGGGTGGTATGACGCCATGATAGAACCATACCGGCTTTTATCCCTGGAGCCCACCGCTATGTGTCTTCATTACGGACAGGAGATATTCGAAGGAATGAAGGCATACAGGGGGAAAGATGATCAAATATTTCTCTTCAGGCCTTATGAAAATATTAAACGCATGAATGTTTCCGCCGAAAGGCTTTGTATGCCCAAGATCGATCCGGAAGTGTTTATGAACGCGTTGAAAACGCTTCTCATGATTGAAAAGGATTGGATTCCTCGAACGCGCGGTGCATCCCTCTACATCAGGCCGACGATGATTGCAACGGAAGCGGCTCTTGGTGTGCACGACGCCAATGAATACCTTTTTTTCATCGTCCTGGGTCCGGTGGGCGTTTACTATCCCCAGGGTTTCAGTCCGACAAGTATGTATGTGACTGATGACTATGTCCGGGCTGTGCGCGGGGGCATAGGGAACATCAAAGCTGCCGGTAATTATGCCGCCAGTCTCCGGGCAAGTAAGGTGGCTATGGAAAAGGGATTTACCCAGGTGCTTTGGCTGGATGCTGTCGAGAGAAAATATATAGAAGAAGTGGGAACAAGCAATATCTTTTTTGTCATTGGGAATGAGCTCGTTACACCGCCCCTGGGGGGGAGTATCCTTCCCGGCGTCACCAGGGATTCCGTCATTCAAATCGCCAGGAGCTGGAACATATCTGTCTCCGAAAGGCCGGTATCCATAGATGAGCTTGTGGAAGCATCCGCGAAAGGCGGTTTGAAGGAGGCGTTTGCCTCTGGGACGGCGGCAATTGTTTCCCCGATCGGTAAGATTTCCTACAAGGAACGAGAGATCATCATTAATGATGAAAAAACAGGAGATCTCACGGAAAAATTATATAATGAAATCTTGCAGATACAATACGGTGAAAAAGATGATCCTTTCGGCTGGAGAATGCCGGTTTCGGAATGAAAAACATCTTTTTGAAGGATAAACCTCTTTATACAGGCACTTGGAGCTGGAATCCACAGTCGTGTGGAAAAGGTTGTTGATAAAGATGTTGATAACAATCGTAAGTATTCAATTGTGACAATTTTATACCTCATTGCATACGAATTGAGCATCAACTATATATAATAATAACAATGTGTTACATAAGCCTCCTTTGATTACTGTTACTTATTGATTTCTTGTGATAAGATATAAACTCCTTTGGAAAAAAATGTGCCATTATTTTACTTTTTCTACAGTAAGAAATATAAAAAAAATGTATGCCCGCGATAACTATTTTCCAGTAGCAAGCGTAGCAGTCATCATCATATTCCTGCTATTCTTTTCTTCCATACCAGCCCTTGCGGAGCTGATGCCTATGGATGAGTTGATTGCAAAAACGCAGGAAAGGTACGAAAAAACACGAGATCTAAAAGCACGTTTCGTACAGGAAGTCACCATCAAGGCTATGAATAAGACCGATCGGGAGGAAGGCGTTCTCTATGTAAAAAATCCCCGGCGGATGTTATGGAACTATACAAAACCAAAAGCCAAAAAATTAATCATCAATCCTAAAAAGGCCTGGTTATACATACCGGACGACCATGTGGTTTATATGCAGGAAGCGGAGAATGTGTATAAGTCAAAACTGGCGGTAAAGTTTCTTTCCGGTATAGGAAAGCTGGGCGAAGATTTCCATATAGGCTATTCCCAGCCCGAGGCTATCGATGGGAATGGGAATTTTCTTCTTACCCTTGTTCCTAAAGTTTCCGACATGGGGATTGATAAACTGCATATGTCGATAGACAGGGATAATTTCCAGGTCATCCAGTGCAGTTTTACGGACCTTTACGGGAATAAAACCCGTATACGGCTCATGGATATAAAAATCAATAATAATCTTTCCGATAAGCTGTTTCAATTCAAGCCACCGGCCGGGGTTGAGGTATTCAATATGCCGTGAAACCTTTACAGGCTGCTGAAAACCGCCCAACTGCAGCGTTGTGTTGCGCCCCTAGTCATTCGACGTACGTCTATATTTAAAATCACATTTTGTAAGTAAGTACACCACCGGCACAGTGTGAAATCTTTGAAATTTTTTTAAATATCTCTTGCATTGCACAAATATTGCTTGATTTTTATCGGTAAATTGTTGGGTGAATTCTATGATTTTTTAATGGTGTAGTTACCACTTGTGGAGGATTATAATGGTACGATTCAAATTCGACGAATCAACGTGTAAAGATTTGGATAAGGCATTGAGCTTGGAATGGCTGGAAACGAACGGAACAGGGGGTTATGCATCTAGTACAATACTCAATTGCAATACAAGAAAGTACCACGGCCTGTTAGTGGCGAATCTTAAAAATCCCCAGGGAAGGCATGTCCTCCTTTCATGGCTTGAGGATTCCATTTTCCTGAGAGAAACGGAGTCTTTTTTCTCAGGCTGTCAATATCCGGGCGTCTTTCACCCCGGGGAGACATGCTGTCTCACGGAGTTTCGACTTGATCATTTTCCCCAGTTTACCTACGAAGCTGATACCTTTCGCATCCATAAAACGATTTTGATGATTCACGGCAGGGATCGCGTCCTGATAAGGTATGATATTGAACGATGTGAGTCTCCGGGCGTGCTGCGCATCAAACCTTTTCTCGCCTATCGTGGACATCATATGTTGTCCAAACAAAATATGTATCTTCAGACAAATACCCGCAAAATAAGGAACGGGTTCACGATTACGCCATTTGATGGCATGCCTGAGATTTATCTCTACACAGACGTGAAATCACAATTCTACCATTCTCCTGTCTGGTACAACAATTTTGAATACAGGATAGAAAAAGAACGAGGCTTTGAATGTCACGAGGACCTCTTTCGCCCCGGTATTTTCGAGGTTCCAGTTAAAAGAGACAGCATCGTCATCATTTCCGCAACACTACATCACCGTGGCGATGGATTGGAAAGGATATGGGCAGCGGAGACGAGAAGGCGGGAACGTGAGGCGTCAAGGAATGAAAAGGTCGCGTCGAATTATGCTGATGATGAGGACAAGGTTCATGTCCTAAATCTGATTGTTTCAGGTCAACAGGTCCTCGTGAAATCACCTTCGGGCCGACCGACAATTATCGCCGGCTATCACTGGTTCGGCGACTGGGGGCGGGATACACTCATTTCCCTGCCGGGGCTTACATTCTGCAGTGGTCGTATCCGGGAAGGGATTGCCATCCTCATTTCACTTGGCGCACATGAAAAGGAAGGACTCCTGCCTAACTATTTCTCCGACGATGAGACGGAGAATGCCTATAACACGGTGGATACCTCCCTCTGGTATTTCTGGGCCGTTCAGCAATTGTTAAAGTACTCGGGCGATATTGGGGCCGTCAAGAGCCGAATGTGGCCGGTTATGAAGAGGATTCTAAAGGCATATATGGATGGAACCGTATTCAATATCCATATGACGGAAAACGGTTTACTTCACGCAGGTGATGGAGATACCCACCTGACATGGATGGATGCGACTGTCAAAGGTACACCTGTCACCCCGCGATGGGGTTATCCTGTAGAAATCAATGCCCTATGGTACAATGCGGTATGTTTTGCCAATGAACTTGCCCGGCGTTTTGATGATCATGAATATTACTTCCGTGATTTGCCTGCCAGGATAAAAGAGTCTTTCGTTCATACTTTCTGGATGGAGAGAGAATCATGTCTTGGTGATGTCTCCTACGATGGCTTTTTGGATCGCGCAATCAGGCCAAATCAGATTCTGGCCGTTTCTCTTCCCTATTCACCGTTGGAACCTTCACAATGGAAAGGTGTCGTTGAGAATGTCATGGGGCATCTGCTCACCCCTGTGGGGCTAAGGACTCTCTCACCGCAGGACAGCCACTATAAGGGGCGCTATGAAGGTGATGGTCCTGCACGAGACGCAGCGTATCATCAGGGCACGGTATGGCCCTGGTTAATAGCGCATTTCGGTGAAGCGTATCTCAAAGTTGAACAAGATAGGGCTTTCGCAAAGAGTTTTCTCACTAACCTCATACGGTCATTTGTAACCCGTCATATGAGAGAGGCAGGCATAGGGTGCGTATCTGAAATTTTTGATGGCGATCTTCCCCATCGTCCGAACGGGTGTATTTCACAAGCTTGGAGCGTTGCCGGATTAATCAGATTGTACACCCTGCTTAACGAACCCTGTAGTGAACGCATTCCCCCTCGCAAGCTTCGGGCAAGGCGAGCGAATGGATGATAGGATCCTTTCGTATGGGTTGAAGTTTCTGAGAAGTTTACTGCGGCGGAGAGATTCAAGTTGACGATTCATCGAAGAAAAGCAGGAGGTGATAACGCGCTATGGAGTGCGGAGAAGAGGTTTTTTCTGGTTTACATTCTCTGTACGTTATGTAATGATCACTGCCCTATATTTAATAGGTTCACACAATGGTCACCTCAATTACCATACTCCGATACAGGTAATTGTCCGTCTGATAGTAAGGAGGCAAATGGCCGGTGAAAATCCTCATGTTTGGATGGGAATTTCCTCCCCATATTAGCGGTGGTCTCGGGACGGCCTGTTTCGGCCTCACGAAGGCGCTGGTAAGCCTCGGTCATGAGATTTCGTTTGTTATTCCAAAAGTGTTGAGCGATGTCGGATCAGTACCTGTGAATTTGATTTCCGCTTCCGGGGTTCATGTACGGGAGGTGTCTTCGGAAACGGTGAAGGTTTTTAAGGGGCTTGATATAAGATTGATCAATTCAGTTCTCACGCCATATGCGAGTGAAAGACAGTATGGGAATTTGCTGCAAAAGCGGTCTTTGAATCTGTCCGTACACGAAAATGCTCCGGGAGAAGCTTATGGTTCCACGGTCTTTGACATCTCTCCTCACTATGGTTCAAATCTGATTGCAGAAGTTATACGATATGCAAGGGTGGCGGGAAGTATTGCCAAAAGCTGTTCCTTCGATGTCATCCATGCCCATGACTGGATGACTGTCCTGGCCGGTCTTTATGCAAAGGAAAAAAGCGGGAAACCTCTTATACTCCATATTCATTCCCTTGAATTTGATAGAAGCGGCGAACATGTCAATCAGAATATCTACTATGTCGAACGATTCGGCATGGTGGTCGCAGATCATATTGTTACGGTAAGTCATTATACAAAAGAAGTGATTGTACACCACTATGGCATTAATCCCGACAAAATATCCGTCGTGCATAATGCTGTTACCCGCAAAGAAGCTGAACCGCTGTATCATGCGAAGAAAAACCCCGATAAAAAAATCATCCTTTTCCTTGGCAGAATCACTTTCCAAAAAGGCCCTGAGTACTTTGTGGAAGCGGCGGCAAAAGTCCTCAAGAAAATTCCTGAAGCCACGTTTGTCATGGCAGGTTCGGGGGACATGATGCCCCTCATGATAGAACGGGTAGCCGAATTGGGGATCGGTAAAAATGTTCACTTCACGGGTTTTCTGCAGGGAACAGATATCGAACAGATATTCACCATGAGTGATCTTTATATTATGCCGAGTGTGTCTGAGCCTTTTGGTATCTCGCCACTTGAGGCAATGATTTACGATGTGCCTGTCATTATTTCCAGACAGTCCGGGGTCGCGGAGATACTTCATCATGCATTGAAGGTTGATTTCTGGGATGTTGAAGAGATTGCCAACAAGATCATTGCACTTTTGAAATACCCGAACCTGGTAGCGGAACTAGTCGAGAAGTCACGTGAAGAACTGCACAATGTCCGATGGGAAACCGCCGCCGAAAAGATCGTCCAGATCTACAACCACCTCGTGCATTAAAAAGGTAATGCTATGACAAACATTTGTCTTTACTTCCATGTCCATCAGCCGCAGTTGCTGAGGCATTATACCTTTTTCGATATTGATCATGACCATGTGTATGAGGATAAGGAAAGAAATCTCAAGAGACTGAATATCGTGTCTGAACAATGTTATCTTCCGGCCAACAGTGTCGTTCTTGACTTGATTACACGATATAAGGGGAATTTCCGGATCGCCTTTTCGATCACGGGCATTCTTCTTGATCAACTTGAAAAGCATCGCGCCGATGTTTTAGACAGTTTTACACGGCTTGCCGACACAGGATGTGTGGAGTTCATTGGTGAGACGTATTACCACTCCTTTGCCTTTCTGTTTTCTGCACGGGAATTTCGAGAGCAAGCGATGTTGCATAAAAACAGGATAAAAACACTGTTTGGTCAGAATCCCAGGACATTTCGACATGCTGGGCTCATCTACAACAATGACCTTGCAAAGATCGTAGAGAAAATGGGATACCATATCATTCTGGCCCACGGCGCAGATAAAGTGTCAGGATGGAGTTCTCCCCACTATGTCTATCAACCGGCTGGGTGTAAAAAACTGAAACTGCTCTTGAGAAGCGATCGTCTATCTGGTGATATTACATTGCGTTTCTCAAACGCACAATGGTCTGAATATCCCCTTTTTGCTGATACATATGCCTCCTGGATTCACGCTATGCATGGAACGGGAGATGTCATTAATCTTGCCATTGATTATCAGATATTTGGTGAACACGGGCGTAAGGAATCAGGAATTTATGAATTCATGCGTTTGCTTCCCCGCGAAATCTTAAAGCACCCCGATTTCAAGTTTCTCACCCCTGCAGAGATTGCCAGGAATCTTGATCCAGTTGCACAGCTGGATGTCAGGGATAGTGTCGCCTGTGCTGATGGTGAAAATGATATAAGTGACTGGTTGGGCAACAGCTTGCAGAGGGACGCCGTTGCTTCACTGTACGGTATGGAAGCAAAACTGAGACGGCGCAAAGACGAAGAGCTTCTCCGCACCTGGCGCCTTCTCCAGGAATCTGAAAATTTTTATTATATGTGTACCAAAGGGCTTGCCAACGGAGATGAACATACGTTCCCCAATCCATATGGATCTCCCTATGATGCGTATATCAACTATATGAATATCATCGATGATTTTTCCGGTATTTTGGACAAGAAAAGGAGTAGTACGAATGAAGGAGCATAAAAGAGGCTATCTGTTCGAGGTCAGTTGGGAGGTTTGTAATAAGGTCGGCGGCATATATACCGTGGTCTCCAGTAAGACCAGGGATGCTGTCAAGAACTATGGCGAACGCTACTTTCTCCTGGGGCCCGATCTCAAAACGAATCCTGATTTTGAAGAAACTGATGAAAACTGCTGGATAAGGATGAGGGAATCTATGGCCATAAAAGAAATCCCCTGCCGTTTCGGCAGATGGAAAATCCCCGGCGAGCCTAAGGTCATACTTGTAGGCTTCGGGAAAAAATATGATAAGGAACAGTTGCTCTACCGGCTCTGGGAAGATTTCGGCGTTGATTCAATCGCAGGTGGATGGGACTATGTGGAACCGGTAATGTTCAGTTACGCCTGCGGTGAGGTCATCGAGACAGTGTATAATATAATGGTAAAGCCCCATGGCATGCCGGCCGTAGCCCAGTTTCATGAGTGGATGTGCGGTGCGGGACTCCTTTACTTGAAAAAAAAGGTCCCGGAAATGGGCACTGTCTTTACTACCCATGCCACAATCTTGGGGAGAACCCTTGCCGGTTCAGGTGTGGATATCTATACCGTTATGGAAAATCTCTCGCCGCAGATAGAAGCAAGCGCCCATAACATCAAAGCAAAATATTCCATGGAAGTAGCCTCGGTGAGGGAATCGGACTGTTTTACAACGGTCAGTGAAATAACCGCCTCGGAAGCGAAAAATTTTCTCGGCAGATACCCCGATATTATTACACCCAATGGGCTCGATATAGACCACATTCCTGATCTCGCGGAGGACAGAAAGCCTGCATTGAGTGCGAGGGAAAAACTCCTCGGTGCCGCGTCGCGGTGCTTGAAGAAAGATTTTCCTGCCAATACGAAGATTCTTGTCATATCAGGGCGCTATGAATTTTATAATAAAGGCATCGATATATTTCTGAATGCCTTAAGCCGGCTCGATAAAGAAATGAACAGAGATCAGGTAGTCCTGGCCTTTCTTTTTGTTATTAACAGTCACATGGATTTGGTTCCTGGCCTGCAGTGTGATCATTCAAGAACGGAAGGTATCCCCCCGATCGCCACCCACAGGCTCCATGACGAGGCCCATGATCCCATTCTCCAGGCATGCAACAGGCTGGGGCTTATAAACTCAGCACAAAACAAGGTGAACGTCATCTTTGACCCGGCATACCTGAACGGCCATGATGGTCTTATTAACATGACCTATTACGAAGCCCTTTCGGGATGTGATCTAGGGGTCTTCCCGTCATACTATGAACCATGGGGATACACACCCCAGGAAAGCGCCGCGTACGCCGTGCCCACGATCACGACGGATCAGTCCGGATTTGGTCTTTGGGTTCAGCAGATGGCGGTAGAGAGCGGTGGGGTCATCCTTTTGAAACGCAAGGGAGTGAAAATCAATTCAATAGAAGATAATTTATTTACAATCTTCAAAGATTTTCTCTCCTGGAGTAATAAGGAAATGGAAGAGAAAAGGAAAGGTGCCCGTAATGTTGCGCTCAAGGCGAACTGGAAGGATTTTTTCAAGTTTTATCTTAAGGCCTATGATAAAGCGCTTGATGTTTCCCGCGAACGAGCGGAAAGTCTCATCTTAATAGACTACAGGGTGGAAAGGAAATATGTGTTCGCCGGGACCGTATCTGCGCAACCACACTTTCGCGCGTTTACCGCTGTCGTCAATCTTCCTCTCAAAATTGAGAGGCTCAGAGAACTTGCCTACAATCTCTGGTGGACATGGCATCCTAAGGCACGCGGTCTGTATATCTCTCTTGATCCAAAATTGTGGCAGGAGATGGGAAATAACCCTGTCAGAATGTTAGAAACGGTATCGCCGGAAAAATTATTAGAGGCTACGGAAAACGCCTCTTACATGGCCCAGTACACACAGATCCTTCAGCAGTTCGACGAATATATGAACGACAGGACGCCCAATGAAAAGATTCAGGTATCTCCGGCCATCAAATGGTCATCGCCGGTTGCGTATTTCTCAGCTGAATACGGTCTTCATGAAATAATCCCCATATATTCCGGCGGACTGGGCACGCTCTCCGGTGATCATCTCAAGACCGCCAGTGACCTGAATATTCCGCTCGTGGGTATCGGTCTTCTTTATAAGAACGGTTATTTCAAACAAGTGATTGACAAGAACGGCTACCAGATTGCGGAGTATCCAGAAAACGATTTTTCCGTCATGCCTATTCAGATTCTTCGAGACGATGCCGGGAATGAGGTGCAGATATACATAGAACTGCCCGGGAGAACACTGTACGCGAATATCTGGGAAGTAAAGGTGGGACGTGTTTCGCTGTACCTTATTAATGCTGATGTGCCGGGGAATACCCTTCAGGATAGAAAAATAACGGAGCGGCTCTATCCCGCAGACCAGAGAGTAAGGATAGAACAGGAAATACTGTTGGGGATGGGTGGTGTCAGGTTGATAAAGAAATTGGGTATCAGGCCGCGTGTATACCACATTAATGAAGGACATTCCGCATTTCTTATTTTTGAGCGAATTGCCGACCTGATGACTGAAGAAGGAATTTCCCTCGATGAGGCGACGGAGATTGTTCGCGGCAGTACCGTGTTTACAACCCATACGCCTGTGGAAGCGGGAATTGAAAGGTTCCCTAAAGATATGATGGAATATTACTTTACCAGTTTCGTCAAGAGAACGGGCATGTCCTGGTCGCAGTTCTGGGAGTGGGGAAGAACGGAGGGAGGTGAAGGAAAATCATTTTTTATGACCAATCTCGCCTTTAGAATCGCGCACAAAAGTAATGCCGTGAGTAAGGTTCATGAAGAGGTGTCGAAACGTATGTGGTATGACGTATGGAAGGGTTTTAACATCTCGGACATCCCGATCAGCCATATCACAAACGGCACCCACACCATGTCTTACATCGGAGAGAGAATGAAAGTCCTTTTCGATACATATCTGGGATCAGAATGGAGAAATAACATCACAGACCCTGAAGTCTGGGAAAATGTGCAGGACATTCCCGACTCCTTGCTGTGGGATACCAGATATGAACTCAAGCAGAAATTGCTCAATTTTCTGAGGGAATATCTTTCCACGCACTGGTTGAAGTATGGTTATACAAAAACATGGCGGGAAGAGTTTTTTTCCAAAATCAATCCGGCTGCTCTGATGATAGGCTTCGCGAGAAGGTTTGCGCCTTATAAACGCGCCGAAATGCTTTTTTATGACTTGGACCGCCTGGATAGAATTTTAAATCATCCCACCCGTCCTGTTCATATTATCTTCGCGGGAAAAGCGCATCCAAATGATGAAATGGGGAAAGGCATCATTAAGAGGGTCATTGACGTTTGCAGGGATGAGAGATTCAGAGGCAAGATTTTTTTCATCGAGGACTATAACATTGACATAGCCCGGCGGCTTGTTCAGGGAGTTGACGTGTGGTTGAATACGCCGCGAAGGCCTTATGAAGCGAGCGGCACGAGCGGTGAAAAGGTTGTTGCAAACGGGGTGCTTAATGTAAGCATTGCTGACGGGTGGTGGTGTGAAGGCTTTGATGGGACAAACGGCTGGACCATAGGGCCTGTCGTGAAAGGATATTCTCCGGAAAGAATGAATGTTGACGAAGAAGACGGGCAGTCACTTTACACTGTACTTGAAAATTCAGTGATACCCACATTCTATAACCGGGAAATATCGGGACTCCCGGAGAGATGGATCAGCATGATAAAGAAGTCCATACAAACCCTTATGCCAAAATTCAACACGGAAAGGATGCTCCTCGAATACTACCATACCATGTATCTGCCCACGGCGGAAAGAGAACATGAGCTTTATACAAATTCGCACATGCTGGCCCGTGAACTTGCCGACTGGAAACGAAAAATTCCCATGCGTTTTTCCTCTCTCAGGCTGCTTGATGTAAGTATTGAAGGGATCCATGGTGATACCGTATTGGTTGATCAACCGTTGACCGTAAACGCACGAATTGATCCTGGAAAGGTAAACCCTGATGAAATTTTGGTAGAGCTGGTAATCGGGAAAAAAGATGGGTACGAATTTGCAGATACCCCGGATTGTGTGCCTTTAACTGTAGCTGAAAAAACACCTGATGGGATCATCATATATTCGGCGGACTACATCGTCAAGTATAACGGCCCGTATCTCTATGGTGTCCGGGTACTGCCGTTTCACAAAAATCTTGCTGCAAAGCAGGAAACAGGCCTGATCCTCTGGGCGTGATATAAACCTGCCTTCGCGTGTACTATATGATGTTGGATGGGACACAACTAGAAAAAGGGATAGTGGAGCAGCGCCCTGCAGGTGGGTAGCTTTACTTGCGGCTGATGAACATTATAATGATCGTGAGAATAATGCTGATGACAATGCTGGTAGCCAGGGGGAAATAGAAGGTGAAATGTTTCCCCTTGTAGTAGAAGTCGCCGGGGAGCTTTCCGATCCACGGTATTTTCCCTCCCAGGAGGAGAAGGCCTCCGATGCCCGCGATAACGAGACCGATGATGAGAAGTGTTTTACCGAAGCCGGATACATTAAACATTCAATGCCTCCATTAGGTACTGACTCTTTTTTTCTTTTAGTATTAAATAAGGATTCAAGGATTCGAGGGTTCGGGTGTTGTAACCTCTTAGCATTTCAACCGAATCCACGGATCTTTGAATTCTTATATAAAGACAGCAGTTTTCAGATATAAACTGATATTTTACCCAAGTATACCACATTTATCCCCAGTTGAAAGGCATCTTGTTTTCAAAATCAGGCGATAGCGCACGGTTATCCACATCCTGAGTGAAGATATTCTCAAAACCTATGTCGAGGGCATAATTAATCACATGCTCATATTCCACGCGGGTGATTCTCCTGCCCAGGCAGGGATGGTCTTTGACAGAGGGCATGGGTGTATACTGGGACATGATGCTTAAAGGTACGGATGGAGACAGATGTGTTTTGATCAGCCTGAGGACCTCAACACTATTGGATATAAAGCCGGGGAGGATCAGATGGCGAATGATAACACCTCTCTTCGCGATGCCTTCATCTTCCAAAAGCGAATCTCCCACCTGCCGCAGCATTTCTCTGATGGATTCCAGGGCATACCATGGATAATCTTTCACCCCGGAAAGGACCAGAGCCTCATTCTCGGTGCCGTACTTAAAATCAGGCAGGTAGATGTCCACCATTCCGTCGAGGATTTTTACCACTTCCGGATTTTCGTAACCGCCGCAATTGTACACGAGGGGGAGCCCTAATCCTTTCCGGCGGGCGGTCATAAGAGCCTCCATGATCCCTGGTATATGGGGAGTGGGTGTCACCGGTTCGATGTTGTGACAGTGTGTGTCCTGGAGTGACAGCATGATTCCCGAAAGTCCCTCAATGTTTGTCCGCTCTCCGGAAACATCATGGCTCACCTGATAATTCTGGCAGTAAATGCATTTCAGATTGCACGAAGCGAGGAAGATTGTTCCCGCGCCCTGTGTTCCTGAAATGGGAGGTTCTTCTCCAAAATGGGGGAGGGCACGGTTCAGTATGATGTCGTCTGAAAGGCGACAAAACCCTAACTCACCGATTGTCCTGTTGACCCTGCATTTTCTTGGGCAGAGTGTACAGCTTTTCAGGATTTCTTTAAGTCGATCAACTTTTCGTAATGAGATCGCTTCCGCATTTACGTATGATTGTACCTTAATCAATTTTTATCTTTTCCACGACATTCCTGATTTTTTTACTTTCCACCAGTTCCAGAAATTCTTCTCCCAGAGGTTCTGCCTGTCTTACCGCTTCCCGCCAGTTCCTCATGCGGGTAGCTGGATCGTCGATGAAAAGCGCGAAATCATCGCGATCGGGAATTTTCCTTCCTGGAAGCCGGTCGACAAACGCATCAGAAGGATGAATCATCAGCACATTATCAAGGACGCCCGCGTTCGGCCGACGGTAAGAAAGCTTTTTATCCAGCCAGCCTGGTATAATCCGTTCCTGATGGTTGAAGAACAGTATGATATCCTCACCTGTATGGGAATAGTTATGGGTCAGATGGTAATCAATCAGGCCACCATCCCTGTATATTCCGTTTGGCGCCCCGTATATATTTTTAATGCCGGCGACAACCAGTGGGATAGCACCGGATGCCATAAGGGCGTACTTGAAATTGATGGGGTTCAGCCGGATATACCGGCCCTGGAAACCTGGCACAAGACAAAAGTGCGGCGGCATCGGCCCATTATAAAACACGACCCGTTCGGCAAAATCATGAATATATGAACGGTTAACAGCATTGAAGAGAAAGCAGATTCCAAGACCGACCTGCTGGACCCATTTCAGCTCAGAGGCCACGAGGTTTTTTGCACGGGCCGTAATGATGGTGAGACGATATTTTTTATTGGCCAATGCAAAAGGGAGGGCATCGTCTTCTATATAACTATTTACTATTTTTTTCAGCGATTCAAGCACGACCTGAGGAGTATCGCCCCGCTTGTAGATTGTGCCGATGTAGGATTCCATGAGGTTACGGTAACTATCTTCAGGTTCCGGTTGCAGCCAGGCGGAGAGCCTCCATGCACCTGCTGATGCACCGACGAGGTGTACCGCCTTTGTACATCCAAGAATACCATGTTGTAACAGCGTAAGATCAAAACCGCTGGCAATGAGCCATCGGGGGCCTGTGGCGGGTCCGAAATACGTCGTTATGCGGTCAAACTGAAAGCCTCCGTCCCGTATTATTTCAAGGGCCTTTCTGCCTGCTTTGATACGGATACTATTCATTGTCATACACTGTTCGGTTCCGTTCTCACTAACTTTATGTAAAATTTATATATATACGAAGACTTACCAAAAATAGCCACAAATGACCTTGACACTGTCCAGGACGTTCGGTAGAGTAACTCATCTGAAAGGGAAATTACCTGCTGATAGTATTTGTTGGCGTTAATACATAAACACGGTAACTTTTGTCAATGTCTATTGTTGACGGGGTTATGAAAAAGTTTGCACCAACAGTTGGAAAAACCGCATGCCATGTAAACATTACGAAGGCATGAAACCTGTTTTGTGTTAAAGGGTCTTGTATGGATATCAGGTTTCAGATTGGTGAAATAGCAAAAAAAGCAAAAAATGCTGCTACAGTGCTCGCCCGCGTGTCATCAGATGCAAAAGACAAAGTGCTCTTAGATATGGCGGAGGCTCTTACCAGGCAATCCCGCACCCTGATTGCGGAAAATGCGAAGGATCTTGAAAAGGCAATGCAGACGGGTCTCTCGGAGGCCATGATAGACAGGCTTACACTGAAAGAAAGCACCATTGAAGGCATTGCCAAAGGTCTAAGAGAAGTTGCCGCCCTGCCGGATCCGGTCGGAAAAGTGACCTCCATGTGGCGAAGACCGAACGGTCTTCTTGTCGGGCGTATGAGGATACCTCTGGGTGTTATCGGTATCATCTATGAGTCCCGCCCGAACGTCACTGTGGATGCAGCCGCCCTCTGTCTGAAATCCGGAAACGCCGTCATTTTAAGGGGGGGATCAGAGGCGATACACTCAAATATCGCCATTGCGAACGTCCTCCAGAGTGTTCTGAGAAAAGGAGCAATTCCGGCAGACGCCATCCAGGTGATTCCTATGACNNCCAAGGGGCGGTGAGGATTTGATCAGGGCTGTCGTGAATGAGTCGAAGATTCCGGTCATCAAACACTATAAAGGAGTCTGCCACCTGTTTGTTGATCTCAGCGCCGATTTTGACATGGCCATAACTATATGCATGAATGCAAAGACCCAGCGTCCAGGAGTCTGTAACGCCATGGAGACCCTCCTCGTCCATCAGGGTATTGCGGCACGCTTCCTGCCAATGGTTGCACGTCCTCTTCAGAACGCGGGCGTTATCCTGAAAGGGTGTGGGAATACACAAAAAATCCTTCCGGGAATTGAAAAGGCCGATGAAGATGACTGGTACCGGGAATATCTCGATCTTATCTTATCCGTACGCATTGTGAATGACATTCATGAGGCGATCGCCCACATTGAGAAGTACGGTTCCCTTCATACGGAATCGATTATCACGAACGATTATCAGAATGCCCAGCGGTTTTTACACGAAGTCAACTCTTCCACCGTGCTGGTTAATGCATCAACTCGCTTCAGCGATGGTTTTGAGCTGGGTCTAGGTGCAGAAATAGGAATAAGCACCACGAAGCTCCACGCCTTCGGGCCCATGGGGCTGGAAGAGCTGACAACAACGAAATTTATCATTTATGGAAATGGACAGGTGAGGACATGAAATGGGGATTATTGGGTGGAACATTTGATCCGATACATATCGGACATTTACGCTGTGCCGAGGAAATTCTGGAAATCTTTGATCTGAACAGAATTCTTTTTATTCCGGCGTCCAGACCGCCGCACAAAATTGATGCCGATATCACATCGTTCCATCATCGGGAACAGATGATTATGCAGGCGATTGAGGGGAATCCGGTATTCACCTATTCCGATGTGGAGAAGCGCCGTGAGGAAAAATCATATTCCGTGGAAACGGTGGAGTTCATTCTGAAGAAATATATGGAAAATCTGGAATTGTATTTTATCCTCGGTCAGGACGCGTTTCATGCGATCCATACGTGGAAAGACTGGGAGCGACTGCTTTTGTTGTGTAATTTTGTGGTGATGACCAGGCCCGGTTACGAAGACAGGGGTCTGAAGCCCATTCTTCCCGCTGATTTTGCCTCCCAATTCACCTATGATGATACTATAAAAGGGTTTAGAGGCCCCACGGGACACATTATCTATTTCCGAGGAGTCACTTTCCTGGATATTTCATCCAGCGACATCAGGAAAAGAGTGAAAGATGGTAAATCCATTAAGTATCTGGTTCCGGAGACAGTCCGGCACTATATTGTAAAGAATTCTCTCTACAAGGATGTCTGAAAAAAATAATAAAAGACTACGTAATAACAATATGCTATTATTCCTATCCCTTCGTGTTTATTCAGGGAAAACTCCTTGAGACATCCTTATCAATATCGGAAGGAGGATCTTAAAACTCCTCGTTACTTAATTCCCTGGAATGACTTTGAGCATAATTTTAAAGGGATTTATCAGCCTATATTGAAAGACATTACGAAAAGATCGGTTCCATTTTCACTGCATTTATTTCTGAAAGGAATTGACATACCTCAAAACCGTCGGGATATTATCCGCTCTATCGCGGAAGTGTGCTCTATTGGCCCGGATGTCTTTCTGAAATGCACAGATCTCGGGGAAAGGATTGACCGGATTCAGTTGTCCGAGATTCATGCTCGCTTTAGGCCTATCTTCAGGAACATGAACAACTATCCGGGATTGTTGATAGCTTGAGTATTTGAAAAAGTCTATGTTAGAGAATTTATCAGGAGGTACGACATGACCAGCGGAAAAAGGAATCTTATTATTACAGGTGTAATTGTTTTTGTGCTTGTTGTTGTCCTGTATTTTTTTGTCAAAGGAAATTACAACACATTCGTATCGTTGGATGAAGCGGTGAAAAGTTCCTGGGCACAGGTAGAAAACCAGTTGCAGCGCCGGTACGATCTGATTCCGAACCTGGTGGAAACGGTGAAAGGATACGCCAAGCAGGAAAAGGATGTCCTCGTCGAAGTTACAAACGCCAGGGCAAAGGTGGGTGGCGCGGCGAATGTACCGGAAAAAATCAGCGCGAATAATGAATTGTCCAGCGCCCTGAGCAGGCTCCTGGTTGTAGTGGAACGTTACCCCGATCTCAAGTCGAATCAGAATTTCATGCGTCTTCAGGATGAACTGGCAGGCACGGAAAACCGGATTGCAGTAGAGAGGAAGCGCTATAACGATGCAGTGAAGACATACAACATTGCAATCAGGAGTTTCCCCGCGAATCTGCTGGCTGGGATGTTCAAATTTCATGGTGCAACCTTTTTCGAAGCGCCCTCGACGGCGAAGGCTACTCCGCAGGTGAAATTTTAAATGGACCGGACCGTTACCACGTTGATAGACGCCGAGAAGTGCATAGGATGTGGTGTGTGTGTGAAAGTATGCCCGTACGGAAGCATCTCCATGGAGGCCGGAAAAGCTGTTGTGTCCGGAGACAGATCAATGTCCTGCGGTCACTGCGCTGCCGTCTGCCCTGTTGATGCGGTAAGGGTTAATGCCCTTGACAAGGAATCATCCCGCTATAGCAGCTTCATGGGAAATGACATATGGCTTCCCCATGGTGAATATGACACGAAAGAACTCGTCAGACTTATGGGTTCAAGACGGTCGTGCCGTAATTACAGTGACAGAGCCGTAGGTCGGGCGTTACTTGAGGATCTCATCAAGATCGGCGTCACCGCTCCTTCCGGGACGAACAGCCAGTTATGGACGTTTACTGTGCTGCCTACGCGGAAATCCGTTCTGCATTGTGGAGAACGGATCGCGCTCTTTTTCAGGAAGCTCAATCGCATGTCAGAAAAGAAATACCTGCGGAGTTTTTTAAAATTGATCGGCAAGCCTGAGCTGGATGAATACTTCCGTGAACATCAAGATTCAGTGGCGCAGGCACTTAATGAATGGGAAAAGTCCGGCAGGGACAGACTTTTTCACGGGGCAACGGCAGTGATATTGATTGGATCAAAGCCGGGGGCGTCCTGCCCAAAAGAAGATGCGCTCCTGGCCACGCAGAATATTCTCCTCGCTGCACACAGTATGGGATTGGGTACTTGCCTTATTGGGTTTGCCGTGGAGGCCATGAAGCGGGATGTCACCATCAAAAAATATTTAGGCATTCCCGATAACGAACGGGTGTATTCCGTAATTGCCCTGGGATATCCGGACGAGAAGTACCAACGGACGGCAGGAAGAAAAAAGTATACCCTCCGCTACCATGATGTATGAATCAGGGTAGGCGATTACCAGGTGTATTGAAATGAACAGTTATACAAAATTTTATGGATTTTCAGTAAATCCTTTTAGCATTACAACGGACCCGAAATTCTTTTTCCCGGCGGAAAGCCACAAAGAAGCTTTAGCCACCATGTGGTATGGGATTAATGAAAGGAAAGGATTCATCCTCATCCTGGGAGAAGAGGGTATTGGCAAGACCACACTGATTCATAAAATAATTACTATGTACCATCTTCATCAGTCGCCATACTTTGGGTTAGTGGGCAAGAAGACATCAGCAAATCACACGCACAACAATGTGGGCAGCAAAGTAAAAATTGTTTTATTTCATCGTGGTCAAATTACCTTTGAGAAATTGTTTAAAGAAATACTTGTGAAATTAAAACTGCCCCTGAAATCTGAAATCAAGGGCTGTATGATGCATGAGTTATATCATTACCTGATCCACTCAATAGAACTCGGTGAAAATGTTGTGGTTATTATTGATGAAGCGCACAACATAAGCCTTGAAGCGATTGAAGAATTACGCTTGCTTTCGAATCTTGAGACGAGTAAATCAAAGCTGCTGCAGATTGTACTTGTGGGGAAGCCGGAGCTTAATAAAAAACTGCGCGCGGATGTTGTAAGACAAATCAGGCAGCGGATTGTTGTCAATTGGCAGATCAGCCCTTTAACTCACGAAGAATCCATGCAATACATCAATCACCGGTTAAACATCGCAGGGAGCAGCAGTTCGGAGATTTTCACGGATAAGGCTTTAGACCTGATCTGTCGTTACGCGAAAGGAATTCCCCGGGCAATCAATATCCTGTGTAGCAACGCACTTTCAATCGGTTATAATCTTTCCGAGAAAAAAATTTCCGCGTCTATTGTGAGAAAAATTAGGAACAATAAAGAACTTCTAACACCAAGAAGGGTTGATAATCTGAGTTTGGGAATAAAAAAAAATCTAATCCAGAAAATCTCCTATGTATTTCTCGTGCTGGTTGTCCTTGCGCTGGCTGCATTCTTTGGAAAGGACTCTATTGAACATATCATCACTACAGAGAAGCTAAGCAAATTGATCAATCAATCGATCTTTTGGGACAAAGGTGATGCTTCCACGTCTAAAGGAACACGTTTTGTTATTCCTGAAATTGATTCATCCAGTCCGGGTACAGATGTCTCTGCTACCCCTCATAAAACTCTCCAGACAAGTACCCCATCAGCAATCACTGTGGATCGCCTCGATACGGGGATTCGAGTTAGAACAACAGTCGAAGCGAAAGCGGGAACATATCTGTCTTTACTGGCTCTAGAATATTATAATGTAGTAAATACAACACTCATGGATCATATATTGGAACTTAACCCTGAAATTACTGACCCAAACCTGATTCCAGTCAAGCAGAAGATCAAAATTCCGGAAATTACGGAGTCGCTTCTTGTCAAACAGTCTTCAGATGGTACATGTTCGATACACCTGGCAACGTTTTCTAATCCCAGGCATGCTGCGCGCTATGTAAATGAAATTGATTTTAAGGGAAAAGAAGTAAAGGTAGTTCCGCTGAAAGTCTCACGAACAGATGCGTGGTATAGAGTCATGGCAGGACCGTTTGCCGATAGGAGCGAGGCATTGAAGGCCGTCGATGAAATGAAGAAGAAGGATCTTTTGCCGTCTTTTCAACAACCATAGAGAAAACATTGCTCAAAGACAGAGATTTTACCATTTCTTCTTGCATTCAGCATTTGACATCCCTCACAGGAATGAGTAGATTTCAAGTAATATTCAGCAAACAGAACATGGGATAAATAGATATTGGCAAATTAGCATATTATGTCCCGGGATTTTTTGCCGGAATTTTTGGTCTTGTCAGATTTTTTAACAGGCGATGATTGAGGGTGCAGCACAATGAATAAAACATCAAAATCTTCACCTCCGGTGGTTCCTCCCTCGCGAACGGGTAGAGAATCACAAACACACTATGAACCCACCCGTCCCCGCGGCGGCTCATCTTGGCCCGTTGTTGCCGCTGTTCTCTTTACGGTGATCTTCGTTATCTACGGTATTGTGTATTATGTGATGAATTCTGAACCTTACAAATTATCAGAGTCTTTCATCCGCCAGAATTCTATAATCAAGGCCGAGATCGGAGAGGTGGACAAATGCGATCCGTGGTTCCCGATAGAGATGTATCCCCTTGGCCGCATAGAGAATGCCATGTTTACCTTTGATGTCGTTGGAAAAAACAAACAGGTAACGGAGGTTTCCGTGTATCTGCAAAAAATACAGAATCGGTGGCGTATCGTTTCTGCCTACTACAAAGACCGCCAGGGATTTACGAAGCCTCTTGTTGGGGGAAGCCTCTCTCCTGTAGAGAAATCTTCAGGGTCTTCCGCTGTTGTCAATAAATGAAAAGCTGTGACGAAAACTCTCGAACGGTTTTCTTAGAAATGTCGCTGCATCATCGCGTGATGAAGCCCCAAAGGATTCATGAATTGAACCATCGACCCGCCATAGAAAAATACCGGCGGACTTTTCCGTGGGGTACTATCTTTAGAAAGATTGTCTTCTGTCCTTACCAGATCCCCTGTTCGGACTGCTTCTCCATAACCCGTTCTACCTTTGAAGCCCCTCATTTTCCTTGAACGGTTACAATCCCGCCTATGTCCATGATGATTACTTTGTCGGGATCAATATTTTTTTCTATGATCTGTTTTTTCAGGTCAAGAACACCAAAACCAACCGGCTCATCGCCTAGGGGAAAGGTTCCCCACTGGGCGGGAATGAAGTACCGTGCGTCGAGGTCCTCAAACGCGTCCAGGGCTTCTTTTGCATCTACATGTGAATAATGCATAAACCACCGTGGGTGATAAGCGGTCACCGGTAAAATGGCATAATCGATGCCGGAGAACCTTCGGCCGATCTCCCGGTATCCGACGAAATACCCGCTGTCGCCTCCATAGTAGATGCTCACCTTCGGTGTCCTGATGAGAAAGCTCGCCCAGAGCGATTTGTTGATACCTTGCGAGATACGCCTCGACCAATGCTGGGCCGGCAGACAGGTCACTGTGACGCCGTTTCCCGCATCGGCCGATTCCCACCAATCCATCTCTGTGACGCTTTTCTTCCCCGTACCATCTTCCACCTGACTTTTCAATCCGAGAGGAACAAAGACCCGTGTGTTGTAAGGTAAAGCCCGAATACTTGCCTTGTCGAAATGGTCATAGTGGTTGTGGGAGACAAGTACGTTCACTTTCGCGCCGAAGCTCTTGAGTTCTTCGGCGGTTACGGCAGGAGAGGTCTTTCGCTTGATGACGAGGGCGCGCCCGGAGAACATGGGATCAGTGAGCCAGTATTCCCCGTTGATCCGAATCAGGAAGGTGGAATGCCCGACCCAGGCGATTAAGTCTCCCTCCGGCATCGACCGAATTCTCCCTGCCAGGTTCGAAACGGAGATCGGCATGAAGGATTTTTCTTCCTCGGTGTAAATCCGTTCTTCCGCGGTGAACTTCCAGCTCAGGAAGCGCCCGAAACCGCCGCGTTCTATTGGCATCCAGGGGTTAAAGAAACGTCCATCCCGCATATGCGGTGCGTAGAGCATTTCCTGCTTCTGATTTTCTACATCCCGACGCCATTGCATCTCATCGAAGGGAGGGGGATTCGCGGTGCAGGCGACGAGAACGGAAAGACACACTCCATAAGCCAATGCGGATACTCTCATACATCACTCACCCACAAGATGTTGGATTTTGAAACTCGCATCTGCTGTGTACTTGCATATCAATCGAAGATTCAAAAATATTTAAGAGGCAGCTTTGGTATACTACCTCAGTTAAAGGCTTAACTTTAATAAATCAGTGCAGGGAGACCGGGGAATACGGCCTGTTCTTTCTGCCACTCGTACACAATCAGGTCGATGTCTACTTTTTTCAATTTTGCTTCAAGTAATTGATCGATGGCTGCGGGTGTGATGAGAATCAATCGGGGTCGTTCCGGCAGATTGGCATTGGCGAGTAACAGGTGGGCAACACCCTGGTGTATGCTGCTTTCTGATGAATCAGTGAGCACCTCAAAGACGGAAGTTATTTCTCCCTTTTTATTCGCGATAAAAAGGTCACGTTCAAGGTCGTTTGCAGATTTGAAACCCCTGCGAATAATGGCGTCGTGGAGATCCTTTATAATCAAGCCGTGGTCGCACGCGAATCCGGGATTGATTCGCGGGCGGGTGTTGCTCTTGCCGATACGCTCTTCCCTAAAAGAGAGTTCTTCAAAAGTCATTTCCAGTTGATGCGAACAGGAAGAAAAACTGTTTTTTATCGTATCTATTTTGCGGACGAATTGTGTAAGCTGCCTGACAAACAGGGGTGAATTCAACGCACCGATCAAAGCCACGGTGGTGTCCACAGCGCCGTCTTCCATTATGTCCCACACGCCGCGGTAGTGGTCCGCGAATAGAGCTTTTCCCACTCCCTTTTTACTGCCACCGAGGATACCCCGATGTATGACAAATATCCGGCCGTCGCGGTCTGCCGCCAGCGCACCGCCAATTCTCCTGTCTATGCCTCGTATGGGGAAGTTGATTTCACACGTAATCGGGACGGGGGATGACCCTGATGGCTTTCCAATCCCGAAGGCGTGCCAGAAACGGCTCTCTGATATCTTCTTGTAGAAAATCCATATCCCCAGACTCTCAGCCCAGGAAACTTTTGCCTTCACCGTTCCGCCGGTGTGCCCAAGAGTGACAGCGATTTTCTCACTTATGAAGGGTTTGAAGCACTTTATAAATTGTCGCCGATATTTCCTGATGACAGATTCATCGTCAATGACTTTCAGCATTATCCTTTTCTCCGTTTTATTATAGATTCCCCCTGGAACCGGCCCCCAAATGTAGTTTCCGGGGACACTTTAACATTCTCAAGATGCCTTACGCAGATCAACGCTCCACGATGACAATTTATCAATTCCTTTTAAAAGGACACCTCTGTTTTGATAGTGAGTATTGCTTATCTTCAACAGGAACTCAACGCCGGTGTATGCCCCGCTTTTTGCGCGGCACGTGGATAGAATCGCATCATTCACAATAACAAATCTGCCGAGCAGAGTCCCCAGATCGGGGTTCTTCGATTCCCATGTTGTCTGGGTTTTTCCTTCTCTAAAGGGAGTGATCTCATAACGGTTATAAATCTTGATGGGTTTCTCTCCCGCAGTAATTTCCATCTCACCCTCGTTGACCCACAATCCCTCAATGTGCGTGATTCTGGCTATTCCCATAAGCGGCAGGGTGTTTTCCATGTCATCAAAATAATAACCCCGGACATTCCAGAAACCCTCTTGAAACAAGAATGTGTGGTGCATCCGTGCCTGTCTCCAGTTCATGCCAATGTTGTTTCATGTATATTCCTGACAGGCGAGACGTCTGTCCTACGGGTGATTCTTAATTACAAAACGATAGGAAAGCTATCCAATCTGTACATGTAAACCACCTGTTATTCTGATTTTACCCGAATATCATTCCAATACTGAAAAGCTGGAAATCTTACTTCTTTGACAGCCTTTTTCTTGCCTGTTTCGAAACCGGGCGGTGGCGGAGAAGAACATACGTGGCGCCTGTGCCGCCGTCGTAGGACTGCGCGCTTGCATAAGCGATTACCCACTTGCGCCAGTGACCGCGTGTAAGCCACTCACTCACCTTATTTTTCAGGACCGGTTCGCCGGGCGAAGAGAGGCCGCGTCCATGAATGATGAGGACTGCTCTTTTACCTGATGTAACCGCCCATTTAAAAAATTTTTCAAAAACTTCGCTTGCTTCTGTCACGCCAAATCCGTGGAGATCAATATGGGCCTGGATGGAAAAGTCTCCCTGGTGAAGTCTACGGGCAAATTCCGGATGCATATCATGAGCTGTGCCCTCCATATACTCGGGCGTATCGGATATAATAAATCCATCTCCATACTTCACAAGATTTTCAAGCTGTACCATGCCCTCTTTTTTGGGCACATTTTTGTTGGCCTCAGGCGGTCTTGTTCCTCCATTTTCCATTGCACGCTTATCGTCTGATATTGGTTGTACATCTTTCATGGCCTCGATAAATACTTTTTCGTCGTTTTCCGGATCGCTCGCGATTTCACGGCCTGAGCGTGTTTGTGCGGAAGGAGCGGGGCGAGGAAGTGGCTTGCTTCTGAGAAGATTTCCCAGCTCTCCAAAGGGGGCATGTTTGAGGGGAGGATCAGAGTCTTTCATCCTACAACAAGACCTATAAAGCTCTCAAGGGCGTCGACTCGTGGCGTCGGCTTACCCTTACAATGGCAGTATATATATTGTTCGAGATCCTGCAAAGCTTTTTCTTAATCAAGCCGCTTGCGGAAACGGCTGATCGCGCCGGTAAACACGATCACTCCCAGAATAGCCATGGCGGCGTACTGTTGCCAGAGGACGTCGAAGCCTACGCCTTTCAAGAAAATACCCCTGATTATTACAAGCATATACCTCAAAGGATTGAGATACGTCAACCATTGCACGACAACGGGCATGTTGACAATGGGGAAGACGAATCCGCTAAGCATGAAGAAGGGAAGCATGAAAAAAAATGTCGTCATCATTGCCTGCTGCTGCGTCTTGGAAACGGTGGAAATGAACAAACCTACACCAAGGGTGTTTAAGAGGAAGAGGCATATGGCAAAAAAGAGAAGGAGAATACTCCCGGCCAGCGGTATTTCAAACCAGAATACCGCGATAATCGTCACCATGACCATCTGCGCGAGAGAAATGATGATATACGGGATTGTTTTGCCTAAAATAAGTTCCGCAGGTTTCATCGGGGTCACGATCAGCTGTTCTATCGTTCCCGCCTCTTTTTCCCTGATGATGGCAATTGAGGTCAGAAGAAGGGCAATCAGCATCACCACAAACGCAACGATGCCGGGAACAAAGAAATGCTGGCTGTCCAGATTGGGATTATACCAGGTTCTGATTCTCCCGTCGATTTTTCCGTAATCCATGTGCTGCGGGTGCAGCTCCCTGATCAATTCCCGGTTCAGTTTATCGATGACCATGACGGTGTATGCGATCCGGATAGACGCCATATTGCTCATGCTTCCGTCCACGATGATTTGAATTTCTGCAGTTTCACCCTTTCTTATGTGCCGGCTTAAATCAGGTCCGATCTTGATGCCGAGATCGATTTCCCCTTTCAGCAGGAGATTATCCACTTCCTGTTGGTCCGAGGTGTAATGGGTAATAGTGAAAATTTTATTGGCGCTTATGGCATCGATGATCAAGCGGCTTTCCCGAGTGCGGGACTGATCCAGAAGGGCGACACGGATGTTCCTGATATCGTAATTCACCACATATCCGAATAGGAGGAGCATGACAATCGGGGCGACGACTAGAATGCGCCTGCTCTGCGGATCGCGGAAGAGGAGGATAAATTCCTTGCGGACGAGCTCACGGATGCGGAGCCAGCTCATGTCACAGCCCCTCCCTTTTCAGTAGTATGCAATTCAAAACTGCCAGGATGATAAACATGACGATCATGATCAAATAACTCGGCCACAGGTGAATAAACCCGAGGTGCTTCAGATAGAGGCCGCTGAGAATATCGATATAATAGGTAGCCGGGACTATGTACGTCACCAATTGCAGGAACTTCGGCATGTTGACCACGGGAAACACGAAGTTCGAAAGGAGCAGAGAAGGGAGGTACGTGAGGAGAATGGCACCCTGGTTGGCCAGGAGCTGGTTTTTGGTAACGGTAGAAATAAAGAGCCCCAGCGCCAGAGCGACAGCCAGATATATCGAGGAAGCAAGGATCATCAACCAGAAACTGGATTTCATGACAATGCCGAAAAGAACCTGCCCCATAAGAATGGAAATCAGGACATCGATCAGTCCCACGAAGAAATAGGGAATGGCTTTGCCGATCAGGAATTCGCCCGCACTGATAGGCAGTGATTTGATCGTTTCCATTGTCCCGTTCTCATACTCCCGGGCAATTACCAGAGATGTCAGCATGGCCCCCACGATCATGATGATGACTGCGATGATGCCGGGAACAATAAAGTTGCGGCTTTCCAGATCCTCGTTAAACCAGACCCTGATACGCGCTTCCACGGGCGGCTTTATCTCCTCCATTCCCTGGCGGTTAAGGAATTGCACAAGAAGCTTCCGGTTGTATTGTTCCACAAAGGCATTCACATAGCCCCTGGTGATGCTGGCGAAATTGGGGTCGCTGCCATCGAGAAGAAGCTGCAGTGGCGCTGAACGATCCGCACGGAGATTCTTCGTAAAGTCGGGGGGTATGACTACCACCAGTATTGCCCTCCCATGGTCTAAATATTCCGTTGCTTTTTTTGTATTGGGCAGATGTGCGGCAACATGAAAATAGGGGGAGGCGTCGAGACGGCGAATAAAATCCCGGCTAAGATCGGTGTTATCATGATCAACGACCGCGGTCTCCACATTATCCACGTCCAGGCTGAGGGCGTAGCCGAACAGGAGTATCAGCAGCAAGGGAAGGGCAAACGCCAGATACAGGCTCCGGAAATCACGGATCAGATGATAGAACTCCTTAAGGGTGACGGCCTGAATATTTCTCAGCTTCAATGGTTGCTCCTGGTCATGAGAGTGATAAAGGCCTCGTTTAAGTCGGCATCGGGACGGTCAGGGCACGCCACGGCAATAATTTCGGAAGGGCTGCCGGCGGCAACGATCATTCCCTCATTAATCATCACGATCCGTTCACAATTGCGCGCTTCGTCCATGTAATGGGTAGTGACAAACACGGTGATTCCTTCTCCCGCCAGTTGACGTATGAAATCCCAGAAATGCCGACGAGTAATGGGATCCACACCGGAAGTAGGTTCATCGAGAAAGAGGATGTCCGGCTTGTGGAGTAACGCGCACCCGAGGGCCAGACGCTGCCGCCATCCTTGCGGCAACTCCCGTGTACGACGGTTTTGGACCTCCTGAAGCCGCGTCATATCGAGAATCCATTCCACTCGCTTCTTCCACTCCCGCTGCGGTACGGAGTAGACGCCGAGATAGAAGCGTATGTTTTCGTAAGGACTTAGGTCTTCATAGAGGGAAAACTTCTGCGACATGTAGCCGATGGATTTCTTGATTTCCTCCGGCTCTCTAAAGATGTCGTACCCTGCCACCTGGCCCTCGCCGGAAGTTGGATTCAGTATGCCGCAAAGCATACGGATAGTTGTCGATTTTCCGGAGCCGTTTGGTCCTAAAAGGCCGAATATTTCCCCTCTTTTCACGGAGAAGGTGATTTTATTCACCGCGACAAAGACCCCGAAACGCTTTTCGAGGTTATGCACCGAAACAGCCTCAGCGTTTGAAGGAATCATGAACGATCTCCCTATCCACTTCCTGAATGCGTGCAATCATGGCATCTTCCAGGGTTGAGAAACGGCCGCGGATTTCCGCTGGTGTGGAAGTCGCGAGCACCTGTGAACGGTGCATCAGAACCAGCCGGTCACATTTCTCTCCTTCGTCGAGATAGGCAGTGGAAACGAGAATTGTCATGCCGCCCCCGCGCATCTGTGCCAGGATCTCCCAGAACTCCTGCCGCGAGACGGGATCCACGCCGTTCGTCGGTTCATCGAGGATCAGCACCTTCGGTTCGTGGGCGAGGACACAGGCAAGTCCAAGCTTCTGTTTCATGCCCCCGGAGAGATTGCCTGCCTGCCTCTCTGCGAAAGGGAGAAGATTGGAAAACCCAAGATACTTCTCGCGTCTCCGACGGCGCTCTTCTCTTGGCACATTGAAAACGTCCATGAAGAATCTCATATTTTCGTCAACGGTCAGATCGTTATAGAGCCCAAAACGCTGGGGCATATATCCGATGAGAGGCTTCACCCGTTGTTTATCTTTTACAACGTCGAGACCGCCGATCATAATTTTTCCGGAGACAGGCGGGATCATGGTAGCCACTATTCTAAGGAGGGTGGATTTACCCGCCCCGTCTGATCCTACAAGACCGCAGATAGTTCCCTGCTCCACGGAGAGGGTTGTATCCCGCACCGCCTCCACCTCGCCGAAGCGCATGGATACATTCTCTATGGAGATGAAATGTGTGCTCTGTGTAACCACTGGCCGAAGCTCTCTAAAAACCTTTTTCCCCTTTAAAAAAGGAGGCAAGGGTGGATTTGACAATCGTATGGGAAATCCCCCTGCATCCCTCTTTATGAAAGGAGGAGATTGAGGGGATGTTCACCGCAGCCATGCATCCGCCGGCATGCCGGTCTTCAGTTCCAGATCGGGATTGGGTATGGAAACCTTTACCAGATACACCAGTTTTACCCGTTCTTTTTTGGTCTGGATGATCTTCGGGGTGAACTCCCCTTCCGGTGAGATAAAGGCAACTTTTCCTTTGTATGTTTTATCGGGGAAGGTATCAACCTTGACATCCACGTCCTGTCCCGGTTTGACCTTGGCGATTTCCGTTTCACCCACAAATATCTTGAGATCTACCATGGAGAGATCGGCCATGGATAAAACTTCGCGGCCCGTCGTCACCACTTCCCCCAGTTCAACATTGCGACTGGTGATAATCCCGTCGAAAGGGGCCAGCAACCGGGCATAGCGCAGTTGGATATCTGCTTGCTCCAGTGCCGCTTTCGCCTGTTTGACCTGGGAATTGGCAGCGTCGATTTCCTTCTGTGTTACCTCGATCTTCTGCAGGTTGCTCTTTGCCTGTCTCAGTGCCGCTTCTCCATCATCAAATCGTGATTTTGCCGTATCATAGTTGAGCCTTAGTGCATCCCTTTCCTTTTCCGTAACAACACCCTGCTTGAATAACTGCTCATATCGCTGATTATTCTTCCGAGCATTTTCGAGGATGTCTTTTGCACTGGTGAGATTGGCTTCCGACCTTGCCACATCGGCGGGAAGGGTATTTTTATAGATACTCAGAAGTGTTGAGAGCTGCTCACGCGTTTTTATCAACCGGTCGAGATTTGCCTCCGCCTGAGCCTTGCGTGACTGGAGTTCCGCGGGTTCGATCTCGGCGAGGAGTTGATTCTTCGTGACGACATTGCCTTCCCTGACCGCGACGTTAATAACGCGGCCGCTTACCTGGAAGGCGAGATTGGCCTGGGTTGCTTCAATCGTTCCGGAATAGTACAGCTCGCCCCTCTGTGACTGCCACTGCCCGAAATAGACCAGGGCGCCTACACCCGCAAGAAGAAGCAAAAAAACGATGATGAGGATCTTTTTCTTCACGGCGACACCTCCTTCGCCCCCATGGCTCTCTCCAATCGGGCCAAGCTGATATTGTAATCGCTGAGGGCGTTGAAGTAATCGGATTTTGCTCTTGTCAGAAGAGTCGCGGCGTCCAAGACGTCCGTAGAGGTTCCCACCTGTTCCTGGTATCTTTCCCGGCTGATCCGGTAATTCTCTTCCGCCTGCTCGATGGCTTTTTGTGTAACAGCCAGCTGCTTCTCCGCCTCGTGGAGTGTCAGCCAGGCATTTTTTACCTCAAGTCTCACCTGATCTTTTACATTATCAAGGGCGTACGCCATCTGGTTTTCACGGGAGCGGCTCGCGTCAACACGGTTCTTTGTCCTGCCCCATTCCCAGAAGTTCCAGCTTGCCACACCCATAAGATACCAGTTCTCCTGGTCTTTGTAGAGAGTTCCGGAAACTCCCGGCGTATCTCCAAAACGCTCGTAGTGGCCGATGGCATTTATCGTGGGGAAATACTCACTCTTTGTCAGATTGACTATTTTCTTTGACTGCTCCACTTTCAGTGTATATGACTTAATCTCCGATCTGTTTTCCATGGCAATCACCTGACAGTCATAAAGAGATTTAGTAAAAGGCTTCAGTGCGAGTATGTCTTCCAATTCCGTGGGGGTATTGATTTCTCTCCTGAGTACCGTATTGAACTTCGATTTCGCCATTTCTAGAGAATTTTCCGCTTTAACGAGATTTTGCCTGCCGCTGGCAAGCTCAACCTCTGCGCGAAGGAGGTCATTCCTGGGAATGACACCGGCATCAAAAAAATCCTGGGCCATCTTCCGGTGGGCCTCCAGCTGTTCTACCGATTGTATTGCAACGACGAGCAGCCTTTCTGCCTTCAGTACACTGAAATATGCAACCTTTACGTCTTGGACAATATCCTGCACAACCGTAACTTCGTCCATCGCCGCGATATCTGTGCCAATCCTGTTTGCCTGGTAATTCGCCACGATTCCGCCGCCGGTAAAGAGAGGTTGCTTCACCTCTATCGCCCAGGTATAGTTATCCTGTGTTCCTACGGGCATTGTAAATGGACGTGTAGATGGTAAAGATGGTAGCGTAACAGTCGAGGTCGGTTGTTCATTTAATCTCGTGTAGCTGTACGATGTGCTGAATTTCGGCAGAAATCCTGTAAATGCTTCCTGCTTCTGGGCTTCAGCACCCCTTACTCCTTCTCGTGCCGATTGAATGAGCACGCTTTGCGAGAGCGCCAGATCAATGCTCTGCTGAAGAGTCAGTTTTTCCGCCGCATAAGCTCCTTCAAGAAAAGAAAAGGAAAAGAGTAGTGCCGCTGAAAATAGTAGCAATACAGTCTTTGTTTGCATAGCTTATTATCCTTTCACTTCTTCACGGCCTTTAAAATAAGTTTCTCTAATTCGACGACAATGTTGCCGGATATTTTATCATCCAGGTTCCTTATCGCAGGCGGGATCCAGTCATACCTTCTCCTGATCGGTGCACTGGTTTTATAGGTAATGATGGCCCCGATGACCATTATGTGTATCAGAAAAGGAATGGTTTCAAGAAACACCCCCTTTTTTTTACCCTCTTTAAGGATACCGCTCAGCAGATTCACGATGCGGAATATATCCCGCGCCACAATTTCCGGCAGGTGTTTTCCACCTGAGGCCACCTCGCGCATCATGATGGGGGCCACTTGCGGATTTACATCGATATTCCGGGCAAAGGTGCGTATATATATCATCAATTTTTCTTCCGGATCCTGTATGTTTTGTATCTCGCGGGCAATCGTTTCTGCAGTATTGCCGATCACGCTTCTGATTACCTCGGCATAGAGCGTCTCTTTGTCGCCTATGTGGTAGTAGATTGTGGCTTTGTTAACTCCGGCACGGGCGGCAATCTCATCCATCCGCGCCCCGGCAAAACCAGCCTCCGAAAAAACACCCGCCGCTGCCTCAAGGATGCGCATAAACGCGTCGCTTCTTTTTTCTGCTGATGGCGGAAGGTTCACTTATATACCTCCTCAGAAAACCATAGAATTAACTAACCAGTTAGTTTAACTAAATAGTAAATACCATCTGTTTTTGAATCATGTCAAGTGTTATATTTGTGAAAAATATGGTCGGAAGAGTTGGATGACTTTTTCTTCTGCATGTGTTCCAGTTCTTCGTTGATATACCGCACCCTGATACCGAGGGTATTACAGAGTCGGTGGACGTATCTCAATTTTTCAAGGTCATATCTTGTGGGATCGTTTATAAATATCGCGAGAGTCGGCTTTCTGCCTGTTTCCTCGGAGAAGTGGAATGCCTGTCCTATGCCTTCGTGGGATTTGTCTATTTTATCTACTTCAATCGCGTAGTCTCCGGTCAAAGGATCTACCCTGCCGTATTTGACAGGAACTTCCTTATAAAAGGTCACATTGTGTGATCATGGTCACGGAATATACTATTCACATATGGTTATATAAAATCAAAACAATTCACACGTAACCTAAGGGCGTCTGGAGGTGCTTGCAAAACTTCACTTTTTTCCTCTCGAAAATAGGGGCAGTATGAAGCGGCGTGACTGTCCCTATTTTTTTATTTATATTTTAGTTCATATTCACTTTTCATAATAACCTTGTTATATCCCAACGCGAGAAAGTCATTTGTCTTCCTACGTATAACTGATGATATACAATCCCATATCTGCGATCTCTACACCTTTCGTAAGGAGAGGCGAGGTTAAACTATGACAATAGGGGGCCGGATCCAATAATTCATTCTCCCTGCAGCTTTTTAATGATGCGTCAAGGGAGAGTTATCAAAAAAGCAGAAATATTTTAGAGAATATGGTACAAAGAAACTATGACTGGTGAGGCACAATCAGAAATGATTAAGGGTGCCTCTTAATCGGAGGAATTATGGGTAAGGTTCTTACGTTCCGGGGAGCCGGAGAAAATTGTACAAACTGCTGGTATTATACTCCCCATCGTAACGATCATTCGGGACATGCTGGTTCGTCTATCGGATACTGTCGGCATCCTGCTCGTATCAATGACACCACCCTGACCCCCATGTTGATTAAACAATTAGGTCTGACTTGTAATCCCGGTAAATGGTGTCCCAAGTACGTGCATGTGGATTCACCCGCTATGAAGAAATTGCAGTTTATATCAGGCATTAAATTTGTATTGTTATGTATGCAGCAGCGTCTGAAAGGTCATGCTGCCAATATAGAGAAAGTTGAAGAATACAGGGAATTAGTAGATCAATTGTACCGGGAAAACAAGAAACTCATGACAATCAATCAGTATAAAGCCGCAAAAAGAGATCCCCAATATTTTGCTTCGTTAATCGAGGAGCTTGCTGGATATTATGCGCAAAAGAGCAAGAATAGGGGGCTGTCATGAAGTGCAAAGGTCAATATTGAATTTGATATACTATGCCTGAAGGGATACTCATTTCTTGTATGCACATCTTCCTGGTTCCCATGATGTAGACCTGCAACAGGAAGGGAAAGTGCGCCCCTGATTCGCACTCCAATGCCCTCCCCATCATAAAAGACGAAACCCACCCACTTATACGTGTTTTTGCCTCGTATTTTATCTATATTTTTCTCATATTGCTTTTTCGTGAGTATGTGATTAGAGGAAATGAGTGATCTGAGTAAACCTCTTAATGGGACTGGAAAATTTTAAATTTCAGGGGGAACGAACGTATGAATGATGAACTCAGAAATTACCTGCGATTTAGAATGAGCGAAATAACCTTTGCGGGATTCATGAGTGAGGATTCTCACGATATTTTCCAATTTGTGCAGATCATCAATATGAGCAAGGGCGGTATGTGCGCATATTATGTTCCCACGGAGAAGAGTAACGTTGCAATATCCCACGTCAGCATCTTCGGACGGACGGACAGATTGGTGAGGGTCGAGAATATCCCGTGTAAAATTGTCTACGATATCGATATGCTCTCCGAAGGATGGAGCAAAATGATGGAAACGCGTTGTGGAATCCAATTCCTGATCCAGTGCTCAAGCCAGGAAAGCCAGATAAAAAACTTCATACGGGATTTTGCCGTCCACCCCTATATGGAATACCGTGTCGTCTGACAGGAGATTGTTTCCTGAAAGCAGTGATTGTTGAATCGAACAACCGATGTGGATTCCCTTTTTGTACAATTACTGCCCAACCGCAAAAAGTTGTCACTTAAAAGGGAACAGAGCGACTGAGAAATCTTCAATATCAATGAAAAGATTTCTCCCGGAGCTCATCCTGTGCATGCGAAGATGTTGAAAAAATTCCCTTTCATTTTCTCAGTTGGACATTATAGGCATTCTTGTATGGCAAAAATCTGAAAGATTAGGGCATGGAACTGTGAAGTACTTCCAAAAAACCGTCTGTTATTATAGAATAAAAACATAGAAAACAGCTCCAATGAATACCTTTTTAGTTTAGAATTGGAGAGTGGTACATATACTATTGATAGTACGGGAGCGATATACGATCATTTCCCAATACCTGAGGGAAGTCTTGTCCCATTAGACCGTTATTAGATCCATACCATTCGCCGGAGCTTCTTCGGGAGCATATGAAGTGGTTGTCAAAAATAAATTAGAGGAAGACATGAAATTATTCATTTCCGAATGTCCGGCCTTGAAAAAAGTTAAGGTCGAGAAATTCATCCTTCCACAATGGATAAGACCTTAAGAGCAAGGTACTAATGAGTTGATGTTGTTTTGAGCACGGTGCAAGGACAGATAACATAACCCTTAATAATGCAACCGATTCGTTACATTCATGCCTGATTTCATTGTTAGATGACTCGTAAAGGAGAATAGTTCTCTTGCGATTAAAAGCATACCTGCTTATTTTCGATGGCCTCGTGGATTGGGAACCTGCGCTCGCACTGTGTGAGATTAATAAATCAGGGAAATTTGATGTAGTAACAGTCGGATTTTCAGAAAGACCTGCCACCACAATGGGCGGCTACAAGGTCAACCCTGACGTCACGCTTGATACAATAAATCCCGACGAAACTGCCATTTTCATCATGCCGGGTGGGAATATGTGGGAACAAGGACCGCATGAACATTCTTGCTGCCTCGCGCGTTGCTGATGCAAGGAGACAGGCACAGGGAGATGTTCGTGGATGTGTTAAGATCTTCTGTACTCTTGGGAGTGCAGTTCGGCACCATGAGTTCGTAGTTTACACGCGGCATTATTTTCACGGTCCGTGGGAACTTTAAGAATCCGCGCAGGATGCGAGTTTAGCAGGATCATCCTCGACAGTGGTGACGCTGAAATGAAAATAATGATTGCCCAGCAAGGCAGCGCAGCTGAGTCGCTGCACTTGCGGCTGATTTCCAAGGTATAATATACCTATGAATAGACTCATTGGATACCTTCTCGCCCTGCTATTTCTCATTTTCCCTATATCTGGGGATGGGGTGGAGATGCCTAATGGGCAACCAACTCAAATCAGAACCAAAGTGAGATATGATTCAAAGATATCGGGCTCATTTTTTGCGGCTGCAAAGTGGAGCTACCCATGGTGGATCGTCCAGCATGAGGACGGACATATCGAGAATACGATGGGAGGTACGACCGACAAAAAAGAACTTCCAAAACTGAAACACACGGCCAAATGTTTTACCTCTCACCAGGGAGAACACTGGATCAGGTTCTGCAAGGCCACATTGAATGCTGATGGCGCCCTCGAGTTATTTATACATGATGAGTCCGCCTCATACTGGGATAACTTGAGAATACTAGTCAAAGGCGGTGAATTCACTTCACAATACTGGACGTCATATCCCGGAGACAAAGGAGATGAAGGACTGATCTGGACCACTATAAGCCAAAGCCTGGTACTGAATAAGCGGAATTACCGCAAGGGACACGAGGTAAGAGGAAGAATTAAGTTTACATGCCTTCAGGAAGAAACCAATGTAAAATATAATGGGCGATTTACACGCTCAATAACCATTAAAGGGGTATTTCAAACAGAATTGGAATACCCGATCAAAGGAAAGATGGTCGGGATATGAGAGCG
>DNUI01000066.1 GCA_003508565.1 Syntrophaceae bacterium | reverse complement strand
ACAATGTCCAACCCTGCTCCCGATCATCCCGTGTCTGATTTTCCTTCATGTGATTTTCGATGTGTTTACGGATATTTTCAAAACTCTCATTATCCAGATCTTTCGGAACATAAATGGGCTCACCCCAGCGGAAGGTAATGGTGCTGAAGGGCTTTGGAATCAAGGTACGATCCCAGCTTTTGAGTACCCAGGCTCTATTGGCTGAAATGTAGATGGGGAAGATTGGTACGCCGGACATTTGTGCCATGACTATCAATCCCGGTTTTACGACGCCCCTGGGGCCTCTTGGACCATCCAATACATGCACTGCCATTTGATTATGAGCCAGATCGTCAACAATGGCGGATAGGGCTTCTCTACCGCCACGGGAGCTCGAACCCCTGACGGGTCGGAAACTGAAGCGGCTGTAGACGTCGGCAATCATATCTCCATCACGGCTCTGGCTGATCATAACGGATGGCTTATATATGCCAAACCTTCTCGCATATCCCATGACAACCATAATCCGCTGATGCCAAATGGCGAGTATCATTTTGCCCCCATTTCCCAGATGCTTCAGGGCCATATGCTCATTCAAAGCCCTGATCCTGATCAGAGAAAGATACGCCCGGATAAGATAATGAGCAAGGGGTAGAAGCCCATATTTTAGTGCAAAGCGTGACAAGTTTTTAATCATGTTTTAACTTTTTCATCCTCACTTTACATAAATAGGATTCGAAAATATCCAGGGCAGGTACTTTCCAAATATTTTAAGGTATGCTTCGGCTCTATACACCCCCGGCTGTCTTATGTTGCACAGAAGTTTATGAGTGACCTCCTCCCGGAAAATGATTCCATCTCTTATAATGCGGACCTTCGCGATTGAAGGCAGAATCGCGGAAAGGCACGCTTCATTGTCAAGAATAAATTCATCACCCATGGTCGCCTCACGATTCTTATCAGCTAAAGTAAACGAGAATCCATTTGATTCACGGTAGTACTCTGCTGCCACATATGCCCTTCCCTGTTTGAGAGCGCGTAACAGTAATTCAATATCCTTCTTGGTGTCTTTGGCAAATGGTTTTTCTGTTATCACATGCGTTCTTAATAATTTAAAGGCTTTCATGAAAGGAAAAACAGAAACGTTTAACCCCATGACTCTTTTCACGGAATCGTGGTTGTCGAGCTCGCCGATGCCAACAACGTGGTGATTCTGGTTTAGTTGATCCCAGCGCAGGAGGGTTTCCTTTTTAGGCCCTTTCAGAAAAAAAGCCGGATACAAATAACTGAGAAGGGTTTTGAGATATCCCGACAGAGTGCTCTGCCAGTCAGACATGAAGTCCCATATTCCCATGCCTGTATATCCTGTTGCCTCCCAACGCATCCAGGGGAAATGTTTCACGTGAAACATTTTTGTTCCCCCGTGATCGGGGTGGGCAATGAAACCGATCCCTCCTTGCTCCAGTACATGATCGATGTATATCTGGGGATCCATATCCTGTTCGTCTTCAGAAATAATCACGGGGGTATTGGTACGAAATGCTATGTAGTGGTTGAAACGGGGGGCAATTTCCTGCCCAACGATCAGCAGTGTATTGTCATGCCAGCCCTCAAATCCTTCTTCTCTTGCCCGCAGGTTGGCGTGGTCCGTAAGCATGACAAAGTCAATGCCGTTAATCCGCGCCGCCTCCAGAATATCCGGCACAGGAGTCCGGCCATCAAATGAATAAACTGAATGGATGTGAATAACACCGGTGTAGTCGTATTGGTAAGACATGGAATCCTGATTGCCTGCCGGCTGCGCATCACCCCAACATAGATATTAGAAACGCTGCATTAGAAGACGCTCTTGCCGGTTTCGTAAATGACTCTTTCGATCTCGTCCTGAAGTTCTTTGGGAAGTCCTTCCAATTTGACATTCAGGAATCCTCTCACGATGAGGGCAGTTGCCTCTTGCTCACTCAATCCTCGTGACATCAGATATTCTATTTCGTCCTGAGATATCTTGCCGACTGCAGCTTCATGGGACATTTCCACACCGGTAACCAACCCGTCAAGTTCCGGAATGGCCCGAATACGCCCTTCTTTGGAAAGGATCAATCCGCTGCATTCCAGATGAGCCTTCACATCCGCCACCTGTCCAATCAGCAGTCCTCTCGCTATGATGCTCCCGCCAGTAGTGATCGTCCTCGATATGATCTCCGCTTTTGCCCCTGGCGCTTCGAGAGAAACGCGCCCCCCTATATCAAGGTCTGATCCCTTCGTTGCAACAAGAACTGTATTGATCCTTGCGACGGCATTTTTTCCCATTAACCTGACTGAGGGGAACATTTGCACGGATTTCGCCATTTTCATGCACACATAGTTTGACATGAACGTAGCCCCCTCCTCCACCCACACAGTCGTTCTCGGTCTGACGACAATCTCTTCACCCCAGTTGTGGAGCATTGTTGAGGTAACAGTTGCTCCCTTTTTAATGTAAAATTCTGATACGCCGACATGCAATCCCTTTTTTAGATGAGGTGCTGTTGTACATCCCGTAATGATGTGGAGCTCCGAATCCTCCTCAGCGATGACCATATTGTGTATGTTCTGAGCAATACCCTCGCCGCTGATGTAAAGACAGGTCTGAACGGGATACTGGGCCTTCGTTCCCGGGGCGACTCGTATAAAAAAACCGTCATGAAACGCGACTGCCGCCTGTGCTGTGTATTTATCCGTATCAACTTCGATAGCTTTCCACCAGTAGTCCGGCAATCCGTTATATTTCTTTAGGGCGTCCCTCATGGAAAGCAGTTCAATCCCATCCTGCCCCACGGAACAGTGAACGGGAGAATGATCCTTGAGCATAAAGCTTCCTGTCCGCTCGTCATGGGAAGCAAGAATGCCGACTTCAGCTATATGTTTCTTTTCTCCTGTTGAAAAGTTCGCTAAGTCCGGGTCATAATCATGATGAACAGCATCACTTTTGAAGCTGTCAAGATCAATATCAGGACCGTAAAGGGCCTTCTTTTTCAGGGCAGTTTCCGCCTTTTCGTCTATCGTTGACATCTGGCGCACTCCTCGTAACCACGCTTTTCTATGGTTTCAAACATCTCCCTGGGATTGCCCTCGCATATGATTCTGCCGTTTAACATAAGATGTCCTTTGTCCGCCTCGAGGTAATTCAAGATTAGCCCCGTGTGGGTAATGACAAGACCCGCCTTGAATCTCTGTCTTCTGAGATTTTTCTGCAGAAGTTTCTTAATGACCCTTCCAATGATCTTGATATTTTCCAGATCAACTCCCGATTCAGGTTCATCCAATAGAATCAACTCAGGGTTCTGGACGATTAGCTGAAGGAGTTCGGATTTTTTTATTTCACCGCCGGAAAACCCGAGATTGATATCCCGTTCCATAAATTCCTTGAAATGCAAGCTGTTTACTATCTGCTCAATCGTTTCTTCTCCGTTATTGTTGAATGTCCTGATGAGATCGTGCACCTTGACCCCCCGTATAGTCGGCGGCCGCTGAAATGACATCCCGATTCCCAAGCGGGCCCTTTCGTTAATAGGAAGATGCGTAATATCAATATCCTTAAATGTTATTTTACCTTTTATGATGCGACATCCGGAAAAACCCATGATTGCCATCAGCAGCGTCGTTTTCCCCGATCCGTTTTTGCCGAAAAGGACGTGTGTTTCTCCGTGGCCGATCATCAGATTTACATCTTGCAGTACTTCTTTTTCGGCAATTTCGACCGTCAGATTTTCAATTGCAAGCAACATTTACAAAACCTCCCCTTCAAGGTTTGCGCTAAATGGTACTATTACCTCTATTGTGTCATAGAGAGAGGGCATTCATTACAGCGAGGATTCCCAGTGCAAAAGAATTTCCCTGTGTTCACGAGGAGGGCATGAAACTGGTTGTACAGAGGAACGCTTTGGGGAAGATTTTTCATGAACAGGTTTTGAATTTCCGTATAGGTAGCATCTGCATGAATACTATTATGTCTCAGCAAAATCCTTCTGGTATAGGCATCGATGACGAACACAGGCTTTTTCCCGGCGTAAAGAAGAATGCTATCCGCTGTCTCGTCTCCTATACCTTTTACCGTGAGCAGTTTCCCTCTCAGAATCCAAAGGTCCTCCTCAAACATGGAATCAAGATCGCCGTTATACTCATCATAGAGAAACCGGATGAAAGATTTCAATCTCCTGGTCTTGATATTATAGTACCCCGCCGGTCGTATGAGATCCGCGAGCTTTTTTTCTTCTATCTTTAAGATCACTCCGGGGTAAAGACACTCTTCCGATTTCAGCGTTGATATGGCTTTTTCTACATTCCTCCAGGCTGTGTTCTGGGTAAGTATTGCGCCTACAATAATCTCAAACGGGGTATCACCAGGCCACCAGTGGAGGTCACCAAAATACGTATTCAGCGTATCATAGATTTCCATCAGAGAGTCGTTACGTGCACGCATGAATATTATTTATTTACGAAAACTTACAAAGTATTTTGCCTTACCTCGTTTTATTAAGAGCAGGACAGTGTTTCTGGTGCTTTTCTTTGATATCTCCCGCTGATAATCTTTCAGGGAAGATATTTTTACCTTATTGACTTCCAGAATAATATCCTGTGGTTGGATGCCTTTCTCATCAGCCTGGCTCCCGTCTTGAACATCAACAACAATCACGCCGATCCGGCTCTGAATACCAAGATAACGGGCAATGTCCGGTGTTATATCCTGCACAGTCATCCCGAAGTTTCCCGTAATTTCCCTTGCTGATGCCACTTCCGGCTGATCCTTCCGTTCGGTTACGACAATCTGATACGCCTTTTCCAGTCCATCCCGCACGGCCTTTATCTCTATCTTGTCCCCGACATGGAAGGAGGCGATTGTCAGCAATAACTCGTGTGTATCTTTTATCTTTTTACCGTTCACTTCGGTTATAAGATCTCCCGACCGCAGTCCGGCCCTGTCAGCGGGGTCTCCCTTGAATACCTCGGTTATCAGTGCACCATTATTGTCTTTGAGCTTAATGTTCTTGGCGATATCTTCTGTAACATCCTGCACAGAAACACCCAGCCAGGCGCGGGTAACTTTTCCTTTGGATTTAAGATCAGGCAATATAGTCTTTGCCATATTTATCGGAATCGCAAACCCAATACCCTGCCCCTGGGCTACGATAGCCGTGTTAATTCCTATTACTTTCCCTTCCATGTTGAAGAGAGGCCCCCCGCTGTTGCCGGGATTGATGGAAGCATCTGTTTGTATAAAATTGTCATAGGGCCCTGCCCCAATCACTCTGCCCTTGGCGCTGACAATACCTGCAGTCACTGTCTGTTCCAGACCGAAGGGATTGCCGATGGCGACAACCCAATCACCTACTCGCAGCTTTTCGGAATCGCCTAGCTCCACCACAGGAAGGCTTTCACCTGATTTTATTTTTATAAGAGCGATGTCTGTTTTTGCATCCCTGCCAATGACCTTCGCTTCGTATTCCTTCCCTGTCGAAAGTTTTACGAGTATCTTATCCGCCTGTTCAATGACGTGATTATTCGTAAAAATATAGCCATCATTACTGATAATAAAACCAGATCCGAGACTTCTCTGTTTAAATTCTCTCTTTGGTACATCTCCGAAGAATCTCTCAAAAAAATCATCCCCCCAAAAATGTCTATCAAAAGGAGACCTGAACTGGCCTCCGCGGCCGGTTCGGATAGTTTTCGTTGTACTGATATTCACAACAACTGGCTTTAATTTGTCGGCAAGATCAGCGAATGAAGCAGGTGCACCCGAAACACGTGCACTTTCCGCAGAGGAAACAGCCGATGCGCTCTGAACGTTAGAAACAACAGGAACAAAAGACGATCTCAGTACCTCGACAACCGAAACAATAAAAGACGCAACCAGAAAAGCCAGCAGAAACATGATAAAGGTTTTTCTGTTTTTATTTTCCATTTCTTTACCTATTACCCCCCTTTAGTTTCAAATCTTTCAGTATTAAAAATTTAATCTGAATTAGCATATATATTTTCAAAATACCATCCTTTTTCATCTTAAAAATGTCTCTCGCCGATGCCCCCCACGATGAGGAGGTGGACTTAGTGGCTTTGCCTCCCGCCGGAGTGCATCATGTTGTGCAACCTCAATGCCTGCAGGAGAAATACCTCGAGTTTTGCCGTTATTATCTGTGGGAAAAGGTTCCCGTCGCTTTCGATAGCAAGAAAGGGAAGATCTACACCCATTTCTCTCGATAGAATTGCTTCCGACAGACGATTGGGCATGCAACCGAAGGGGCCTATGGCAATAACTCCGCAGTACTTTCGGGGCACCTCAGTTATGGATGCACCGACTGTCAACACAGCCTCGCCGGTCAGTTTGGGATTGATCAAGTGCCTGATGTTACCCATCAAGTGGTTAACATCCTCCAGTTGATATCGGACTAATTTTGATTGCGCCATAATTTTCTTACACGCTTTCTCATATCTTCTCATGAAGGTCGATCTCAGCAAGAGAGAGGCCCGGTTCCGCATGCTAGGCTTATCTGCGGATAAACCTTTTTCGAAACACCAGTCTGTATAATAAATCCACTCCATTACGCTGGAAACTTTGGTCGCGAAACCCTGCTCCGCGAGTTTCTCTACGAGGAATTGTCGGGAAAGATCATCATGACGGACAAATATCTCTCCCGTGATTAAGATAAAAGGAGTTTCATCCATATGTCTCTTGATGGGTATCTTGCCAAGATCATCGGCTACTGTCCTGAGGGTCTTCTGGAGGTCTTTGAACTTGTGGGGTTTTTCCAAAATTTTGATAAGCCTTGCCGATTCTTTATAAAATATTGCCACAGCCGAGTCCTTATCTATAGCGTTTGTCAGCAGAACGGAATAAATATCCTGCATAATATCAGCAAGAACCAGGCACTCCCATAGTTTTAAGGTGATTTCATTACTGTTCGATGTGATGTAACTGTTTTCCGCTTGTAGGGAAAATACGGCAACGTCCTCAATCCCATTTCGGGCAATAAGCTGACTGATGAAAGTAGAATATTGACCGAACCGGCAGGGACCCGGCGCAGTAGGCATGAAATACACTAACAGTTCTTCCTCATGATCCCTATCTCGCAAATATTTCAGAAGACTGCCTACAGTAAGCAGCAGGGGCAGACACTCCTTGCAGGTCGTGTTCCCTCTTCCAAGTTTGAGAACCTCTTTATCCGCAGGTGGAAGCGCCGTTGCCCGGATATCCAATGATCTGAATACTGCTGCAGCTCCCTCGTTCAGAAATCGCCCCATGGATGGGAAGACCAGATGTACCCGCGGGTGATGAAACGGGTAACCTCTTCCTTGTGAATCGATGAACTCCTTTTTTTCATGATCAAAATGTGCCGCTTTTGGTAAAGAATACACTGTAAGAGAATTATTTGTTTGTGATCTTTCCAACTCTCTATAATTTTTAATGATGTCCATGAAAGCCTCGATTCTTGTTTCGAGGCCCGCGTCGGCAACATGAGAATCCAATTCAAGGATCAAGAACGGCTTTTTCCCCATAATATGTCGAAAATAGCCTACAAGGAAAGAATCCGGGCCGCAGGAAAAATTGGTAATATAGCACCCGAAAAGTTGAGGGTGTCTTTCTACAAAAGCCGTTCCCTTGAGAATCGATTGCCCCGTAGACCAGTACATTTTATCCTGAATAGGCTCGTCTTCTAAGGGCAAGAAATCAAAGGGGATTACAGGAATACCCCGCGATGCGACTTTATGGGGTATACCCATATTCGCCTCCGGGACAAAGGCATTGTAGGATCTTCCAAAAACAACTATGGCAAACCGGTCGTGGTCTGCTTCAAGCTCACGTAAAAAACGTATACCGGCTTCCTTTTTCTCTTCATAAATGGTTTTATGAATTTTGATTGCTTCAGAAAATGCTCTGCGAGCCACTTTTTTCCGGCAGCCGATCTCACCTGCCATGGAAACAAATGTATCTTCCGCAGCCTCATACCCTCCGGAAAAATCGATTACCGGAGTTATGACCTTTCCTTTGTCTTTCAGGTTCTTGAATACCTCCAGATCCTTAAAAGCACTTGACAGATAATACGGCTCTCCTTGTGAGAGAGGACAGGTGATGCTATGCCTGTACCCTTTTTCTACGTACAGTCCTTTTACCTGGGGGAGAAAAAGAAAATCCGGCTTCTTTTTCAGGAGGTTGAAAAGGAAGCCATGCGAAATTTCCGCAGGATAACAAAATGGCGCCCTCTGAAGATCAACACCTGCCTGTTCTGGAAAGTCCGGCACCAGGACACGCATACCGAGCCGCGAAAAAAAGTGGTAGTAGAGCGGATAATATGTATTTGTTAAAAAAGATTTATTGATCCCGACAGTTTTAGAACTTGCATTGACTCCCAGGGTTTCCGGCTCTGGAACATATTTGGAAAAAATAAGATTCTCATGCATTTTGACAAGGTTCAATTTTTCTGTATCAAAATGAATGTTAAAACGCTGATTGTACCATCTGTTGCAAGCGCCGCCAAACGGATACGTTTCCCCTTCTATAATGATACGTGCCACCTCACATTTGCGGTCGCACTTTTCTTTCCCTCCTTTGCAGATAAATGATTCTCCATATGCAATGGTTCTGTCCATTAATTCTTTCAAAGAAAATTCTTTTTCCCGCAGGAGATTGAACTGCAGCATGCGCTTAATTTCCAGTGCGACGCCAAAGGCGCCCATTAACCCTGGTTCCGGTGGTACGACAATCCTCTTTCCTGTAAGGGATGCCATCGCTATCGGTACCGCCCGGTTATAACAGACGCCTCCCTGCATGAATATATTATTGCCTACCGGTCTGTTCCCCTTGACACGATTATCATAATTCATACAGATGGAATACACGAGGCCGGCAACGATGTCTTCATTCGTCATGCCCTCATGAGAGGCATTTTTGATATCACTGCTGATAAACGCTGCGCATTGATCATTGAAATTGGGGGGATTTTGTCCCTGAATTGCGATGCCACCGATGGCCTCCGTGTCAATTCCCATTGTCTCTTTTGCAGCTTCCTCCAAGAAAGACCCCGTACCCGCGCTACAGGCGTCATTCATTGCATAGTCCGAAGGCACGCCATTTTTGATATACGTATACTTGGCATCTTGACCGCCAATTTCGAATATTGTGTCTACCGTCTGATCAAAAAACAACGCTCCCGTGGCATGAGCGATAATTTCATTGATGATACCACTTGTCATGGCATGCAATCCCGCTATCTGCCTGCCGGAACCTGTCACACCTAATCCAACTATTTTTATTTTTTCCGCGCGTTCACCCATCTGAGCATAAAGATCGGCGTAACATTCCCGTGTCGCCTGCACAGGATTACCATTCGTCCGTAGGTATACAGATGCCAGAATCTTATTGTCCTGAATATTCAGAATTATTGCTTTTGTCGTTGTTGAGCCAACATCGAGTCCGATTATACAACGGTCGTTTTCCCGGGCTATGCCCCTTTCCGCCGTCTTGAAATCGACCATACCGGAGGCTCTGTGTAAAGGCGGCAGGAAGAAAAAAGATTTCCTCCCTTCTTTAAAAAGACTATTTCTGTCCTTCAGCGCTAATGTTTCGTGGTCGAGAGCCCACAGAGCGGAACCCAGCGCTTCAAAATAAGGTGCTTCTTCCGGCACGATCACATTTTTTATTTCTTTTTGAAGATAATTGATCATAACCGGATTTTGTGCGGTTCCTCCGATAATCATAATGTCATTCCGCGGGATCTGTTTGATTATTTCCAATATCTTACCCGCCATCATCTTGCATAAACCTGCGGCGATCCTCCCCTTAGGCACTCCTTTGTTTGTCGCATGGGTACAGTCGCTCTTGCAAAAGACACTGCATCGTCCAGATACTTTATACGGACTTTCTTTTAACGCGTAGTCGATCGCTTCTTCGATGGATATTCCTATCCTTCTGAGTTGCTGAAGAAAGAATTCTCCCGTTCCTGATGCACATTTGTTCCCTGTCTGAACCGAGCAGATCCTCCCATCTTTCCCCAGGACATACACCATGAAAGATTCTCCGCCTGCACTGACCACGGCATCAAGCTTTCGCTGGTTGCCGTGAAGATAGAACAGGGCGGATTCAACTGATTCCGGCTCTGAAATAGACGAAAGATTTATGGCATGTCTGACTTTTCTGCCTGTCACGGCTACTTTGTCATATCCGTTTTCTGATAAAAGG
>DNUI01000250.1 GCA_003508565.1 Syntrophaceae bacterium | reverse complement strand
ACCATAGAAACCGCCCGCAACGCCGGTTTTGAGAACATCGGCATTGACCTGATCTACGGAGTACCAGGGCAGGATATGACTTCATGGCGTGATACACTATCTCAGGCCCTTTCTTATGGATTGGCGCATCTTTCCTGCTATCAGATGACCATCGAAGCAGGCACACCCCTCGGCCTCCAGCATGAGCGGGGACAGATTGTTTTGCCAAGCGAGGAGATGCAACATGCCTTCTTCATAAAAACATCGGAGATCCTCGAAGACGAGGGATACATCCACTATGAGGTGTCCAATTTTGCGAAAGAAATATCACTCGCGTCAAAGCACAATCAGAAATACTGGAACCATACACCTTATCTCGGTCTGGGCCCGGCGGCGCACTCTTTTACGGGGCATACACGATGGTGGAATCACCGTTCTCTTGATGGATACATCAGGGATATTGAAGCGGGAAAGCCGCCTCTCAATGCTTCAGAGATGCTTGATGGAGAACAATTATATCTGGAAGCCCTCTTTCTCGGACTCCGCACGAAGAGGGGCATTCATTTGGAGATGTTTTCACGCAGATATGGTCATGATCTCATTGAAGAGAAAGGCGATATCCTGGCAAGACTCGTAAAAGAGGGATTCGTTGAAACAAAAAACGGTTACCTCCAGCCTACCCGTAAAGGCCTCGCGGTAGCCGACACCCTTGCCACTATATGAACTCGCGGGCAAACCCTAGAAAAAGGGCATCTATGAGCTTTGGTTCTCCTCATACTTCAGGTAGCGGAAAAGAACAACGCTCATGAGGATCATGCAGCCCGTCAGCGAGATGGCCAGGGCGAACTGGCCGGCGTCTCCCAAAACTCCCATGCCCGTAGGTATGAGACCGGCTCCGATAAGATACGCAAAAAATATGGTCATCGAAATGAAGATGTTTCTGACATTATCGGAGCTGATGCGGGAGAGCAGTGTAAATCCCGCAGGGAAAAAACAGGCGGAGAGCATGGGCTGCATGAAAACCATGAAAAGCAACCACCCTTCCGGTACAACCCCCAGGAGAATTGTCGTAACGCCGTTGAATACCAGAGCATATTTCATTGTCCGCTTCGGCCCCAGGCGATCCGATATCCAGCCGGATATGAGGGCCATCACTACGGGCGGGATTCTTGAAATACCGATAACCATGTTGGCATAGCTCCTGTCAAAACCTCTTTCAGCCACCAGGTAAAGGGGAAGCATACTGAAGACACCCATGCTGGAGGCGATACCGCAGCTGAAGAAAATCACCATTATCCAGAAGGCCCGTTGTTTCATAAGGATTCCAAGATTTGTGAAATTGGGAGGCTCTCCCTTGAAATCCCCCCCCCGGCCCATGCGCAGAAATAACAGTCCTAAAAGAATGGATGCAGTGCCAATGGAAGCCAGGACTCCCTGCCACGAACATACCTTGAGAAGCAGTTCGGATATAAGGGGGGCGGCGATATACGCGACGGCCGGAGCCAGCTCATGCACGGCGATAGCTTTTCCCCAGTTACCCGCCTTGATGGAAGAGGTGATGGTAGTGATTCCGGAAGGGAGATACGCTCCGGCTACCAGACCCAGAAGAATCAATCCAAAATTGATGGCCCAGTAAGTTTTCCCGACTGCCACGATGAGAAGCGCAATTCCTGTGGCAATGGAAGAAAGAATAATTATTCTTCTGTGGGTCAGCCACCGGAAGAGAAATCCGGAACCTGCAAGGGAACTGCAGTAGCCTATAGAGATGAGGAGAAAAAAACTGCCTGCCTCCGCATGAACCAACCCGAGGTCCTTTTCAATGGAGGACATGAGGGGTGCGGGAAGTATTCTGGACAGAAAGTTAAGAAAGAAAATACTTGTGACAAGGATAAGTAAACCCACTTTTGACGAGAATGACAACGGCGTTTTATCCATACATCAACTACTTCCTCATCCTGCCTGTTTTTTCTTTCCGGTAAGCTGCATCAGTATTCGGCGTTCCCTTGGGCGGTTGTCGAAATCAATGAACACGATCTGCTGCCACGTTCCCAATGCCAGACGTTTATGGATAACAGGGACAGAGAGGGACGGACCGAGGAGTGCCGCTCTCACGTGGGCATGCCCGTTTCCGTCACCCCATCGCTCATTGTGCCGGTAGTATTTCCCTTCCGGGGCGAGCTGCGCTATTGTCTCCTTCAGATCGTTTATCACTCCCCGCTCATATTCGATAGTGGTAATTGCTGCCGTGGAACCCGGGATAAAGAGAAGCACCTGGCCTTCCTCAATTCCTGTTTCGGTAATCCGGTCTGAAACCTGGCGGGTAATGTCGATTATATCAGTGTCTCCCGTTGTCGAAAAGGAAAGATGCGTTGTAGTTATTTCTATAGCCATAGGACCTGTCCTTTCTTTGATTAAGATGGAAATGCCCGCTCCCCTGTAACCCTCACTCTTTGATGGGGAAGGGATGGGTTATGTCAAGACAGGGATTTCTCCCGGGGTTTATCCTGAGTGAACACGCAGGAGTCGAAATGACAGCATTGGTTTTTCACGTTCTCTCTATATGTAAGGGAAGACGTTCTGCATGACCACCTGAAAGTTTGATTTTACCCGTTCAGGCCCGTTTACAATTTCCATGTGACCCGGGAAAAGGGTATCTATATCACGTTCGGCAAGAGCTCTTATGCTTTTTTTCAGAAGCGAGCCGCTTCCTCCGGGGAAATCCGTCCTTCCCACATTCTGGCTGAATATCACGTCGCCCGAAAAGAGGGCTTTTCTGGCAGGCCAGTATAATCCTAATGAGCCCGGTGAATGGCCGGGGATATGAAGTATCTCAAATGTTTCGTCACCGAGGATTATGACACCCGTCTGCAGGCGCATGGTGATGCGAACATCAGGAGGCGCCATGCCGAACAGGAAATAAATCCTGGCTCCTAGACCATTCATAAAGGCAATTTCCTCTTCATGCATGGCTATTTGCACCTCTGAATTATTGAACAGCTCAGCACCCTCGAAGTGATCGGGATGGGAATGGGTGTTAATGATGTATCGTATATCTTCTCTTGCAATGCCTTCGTCTTCCATACTTTCCAGGAGATTAGGCAAATATGCTTTCAAGCCGGGATCGATGAGGGCGTTAACATTGCCGCCTATGTAAAAGCTGTTGCAGTTGTTGTCATAATAATGAGTCCATTCATATACATAGATATCATCTGCTAATTTCATCGCTGCTCCTTTACTTTCGCGTAGTTTCTTTTCCATGGGTGGTCCGTCCATTGTGCCACCTTTATCCAGTACCAATGTATAGGTAAAAATAAAAACCTAAAATTCAAATACGGTCCCGCAAAACGCGGGTTTGGTAATATCTTTAAACTCCTCAGAAAGTGCCATGATCGTATGAATCCCTGTGCAGTGGGCGGGTGCAAAAAGTTCTACTCCGTCCTCCTTGATGAGTTCCTTTAAATAGCCCTTCACATATTCAAGCTGTCCCCGGGTCGTATCGTGCAAGTGTGTGCCCCCGATGATGGCCCTGATATTCTTATTGAACATTTTCTTGACATAGGTAAGAATATTTACGATTCCCCGGTGGGCGCAACCAAAAACCACCACGAGCCCTTTATCGGTGTCCAACAAAAGAGAATTATCATCGGCAAAATCATCGGGCACGAACAAGTCGTTTACTTCCACAAGAAGTGACGCGGGAATCTTTTCAACATCATTGGTAATGGGAATTTCCCCCGTGAGCCAGACGCGATCTGCCACTTCATAGAACCCATCCCGCAGATCAAAACGGGCTTTGTGCATTTTCTCCAGATACTGTCTTTCAAAAGGAATCCCGATAAATACATCCTTCCTGCCGAACCCATCCACGTATTGCTGTCCCGTAATATGTTTTTTCTCAAATATTCTCGGGTGGCCCACGATATCAACGGGATGGCCTATGGCGACAAGGGCTTTTTCCAAGCCCCCCGTATGGTCTATGTGGCCGTGTGAGAGTAAAATCTTTTTGGTACGGGTCAAATCACGTCCCAGTGTCCGAGCGTTATCAACACAAATGCCGAACCTCCCCGTATCATAGAGAAGCTGCATATCATCTTTTTCAATCAGAGCAGAGAATCCGTGTTCTCCTCTGAGCGTCAAGTTAAAGGGCGTATAATTTTCTGAGAGAATTGTTATGCGCATGCGATATCCTTTCTTATCGATCTCTATGATTTTATCTCCCTGAAGTCTGCATCATTATGATCATTCCATAGAGGAGAGGGTCATGGAATATTCAAAAGTTCTGGAACGACGCCTCCGTGGGAGCGACATGGATTTTGACTTTGCTACAAGATCATCACATTTTAATACTATCAGAGAATTATATACCAAAGCGAGAAAAATATGGACAAAAAAGAAATATAGTTGTATCATACAACGATGAAACAAGAGCCTAACGATAACAACGGTGAATTTCTTTCGCTGATATCGGATCTCTGCCAGGCAGTGAGGTGCTGCCGTCAGGATGCCTTTTTTTGTGAGGACGTGACATTTACCCAATTTCTCATACTTGATCAGATCGCAAAGAGAGGCGATCTGAAGATGTCAGAACTTCATAACATCCTGTCCGTGGATAAGAGTACAACGACAAGGCTTGTAAATCCATTAGTGAGAAAAGGGTTGGTTGAACGTGCAAAATCAGATCGTGATTCCAGGGCGGTGAATTTGAAATTGACTCAGCCGGGGGAGGAAGTTCATAAAAAAGTCTGGTTGTGTCTTGACGGATTCGTAGAAGCTATTCGAAAGCGCATTCCCGAAGAAAAAAAGGCAGATGTATATGGGGCTGTAAAGCTTTTTATCAATGCCGTGAAAGATGCGTCTTCAGCCTGTTCATGTGACGGATAATGATAGAGGATCAATGAATTGAGTGAAAATTGCTGCAATACCAATGAAAGTGAAGCCTGTATACGCGGCAAAGAAACAGCGACGCATATTTTCCCCATGATCACACCATTTTCTGTACCAAGTGAGATCCCGGTGAGTCTGCCCGACGGTGAACAGCCTTTTGTCGTTGGCTCTATCGAAACACCGGTAGGTAGGGTACTTAAGGTATCTTCCACCTTATCATGGCGGGATCACTGGGGTACTATAAAAGCCCGCTGGGGGGTTGGCCGCATGAATTATACCATCGAACCCGGTCTTTACGCCCTGGGAACCCCGGGCAATCAGTCTCCGGTTCTGGTGACCGCCAATTACAAGATGAGCTTTGACCGGCTCCGAGAAGCCCTTCCCGGACGGGATGCCTGGCTGCTCGTCCTGGATACGGACGGGATCAATGTCTGGTGCGCCGCCGGTAAAGGAACTTTCGGAACAGAGGAGCTGCTCCGTCGGATCACAGTGAGTGGCCTCACCAAAATCATCACCCACAAGGAACTTATCCTGCCGCAGCTCTCCGGTCCCGGTGTCGCCGCCCACCGGGTGAAGAAATTTTCCGGGTTCAGGATTCACTACGGCCCCATCCGGGCGGTGGATTTACCCGCGTATCTGGACACCGGCCTCAAAGCAACGCCGGAAATGCGCGTCAAGACCTTCACTCTGTGGGAGAGGGCAGTTCTAATCCCGATAGAGCTTGTCGCCGCATTCAAGGCAGTTCTACTGATTCTTCTCGCGTTTTTTCTCCTCGGCGGCCTGGGTGGACCTGCCGGTTACTGGGCAAACGCGATGAATTACGGCCTTTTTGCCGTCGTGGCTCTTCTGACAGCGGTCATAGCCGGCGCTGTCCTGACGCCAATCCTGCTTCCTGTTCTTCCTGGAAGAGCCTTCTCGATCAAGGGTTTCATTATGGGCATAATGACAGCGACGGTTCTTCTGGTAACGCGGAACCCCGACCTTGCCTTCTGGCCTGGGAGGTTGGAAGCGCTGGCGTGGTTTTTCCTGGTGCCGGCGTGCACGGCGTATCTCGCCATGAATTTTACCGGAGCATCAACCTATACATCCCTTTCCGGAGTGAAAAAGGAAATGCGCATGGCCCTCCCCCTGGAGATTAGGGCTGGTGTGGCCGGTTTGGTATTCTGGCTGGTATCGCGCGTTATCGCATAGGGTTACAAATAGTGAGACGAATGATTTATCTTAAAAATGTAGCAACATTGGAGCTCAACGAAGAGAAGTGCATCGGGTGCGGCATGTGTGTTGAAGTCTGCCCTCAGAACGTCATTGTGATAAACGGTGCGAACCGTGCGTGGATTCAGAACAGGGATGCTTGCATGGAATGCGGCGCCTGCAGCCGGAATTGCCCCACGGAAGCAGTGTCGGTGCAGGTGGGTGTGGGCTGCGCCGCCGCCGTCATCAATGCCATACTGGGGCGGGACCCTGCCTCCTGCAGCTGCACCCTTGAACCCTGCGACCAAACCAAAAGCCGGGGCAAGACCTCGTGCTGCTGAGCAAATACATAGACCAGGATTCATTTTTAGTAGTATTTCATCTCCCCTCTTTGCTGCCCATTATCGCTGCTATATGACGCAAGGTATTCTCTACCATTATCACAAATAGGTGCCTTCATATTGAAGCTTTACAGAGTAACCTGCGGTGAATCTTCGATACACAAGGAATAATACTATTCCCCATTCGCCCGCTTCAAGATTCAATGTACGCGATTTCATGACCGCCCGTAGGAAAAAAAGCTCTGGTAATTTTCCCATGGATAGAATAGAAAATTTCGATTGAGAAATACACCCGGTGTTTTACACTATCGTGATAAAAGGAGTTTTTTATGAGTCAAGAAAACCGTTCGTTTCGTGGGGGATCAAAATACGTTCTTGATGATGAACTGGCAAAGATTGTAAATGTTTCCATGGCCCTGGAGATGCCCCTCCTCCTCAAGGGTGAGCCGGGCACAGGGAAGACCATGCTTGCCCACGCGATTGCCGAGAGCCTGCAGATGCCGCTCATTGTGCTGAACGTAAAGTCCAGTATGAAGCTCGTGGATGCCCTGTATCAGTACGATACCCTGACGCGCCTCAACGACAGCCGCTTTGGTGATTCCACGAGGGATGTAAGCAACATCGAAGAGTACATCCGCATGGGAAAAATCGGCCAGGCCTTTGTATCGGAGACCAGGACGGTGCTTCTCATCGATGAAATCGACAAGGCCGACAGCGATTTCCAGGACGATATGCTCGATGTCCTCGACCAGATGCAGTTCGATATCATCGAGATCGACAAGACCGTTTCGGCTCGTCATCGGCCGGTGATCGTCATTACGTCCAACGCCAAAAAGGACCTCTCCGATCCGTTCCTGGGCCGCTGTAATTTCCACCATATTGCCTTTCCCGATGTCGGAATGATGCGGCTTATTGTAGATGTTCATTTCCCCAATCTCAACAACGATCTGGCCGAAGCCTGTATCGGGGCATTCTACCGCCTTCGGGACCTCAAGGGGATTGAAAAGAAACCGGCAACGAGGGAGTTAATCAACTGGATCCGCGCCCTGAAGACGGACCCTGATTTCCAGATAAAATCCCTTACCCGGGGGAATCTCCCTTATATGGGTATCCTCTTTAAAAAAAGCGCTGATCTTGCAACGGCCGCCCAGCAGGTAGCGCGGATGCGCTGAGAGGTATCGGAGTTGTTTGCTGAATTTTTTTATACGTTACGTGAACGGGGTCTTCCTGTGACCCCCACGTCTTTCCTTCGGCTTCAGAAGGCATTGAACCTTGGTGTGATCACGTCCATTGATGATTTTTACACGGCAGCCAGGGCAATCCTCGTGAAAAGCGAACGCTATTTCGATATGTACGACCAGGTCTTTGCTCATTTTTTCAAGGGGGTTGCATTGCAGGCGCCGGAAAAGGTCGAACTGACGGAGATTGTGAAGACCCTCCTCGAAGAATGGCTGAAAAACCCGGCGGAGATTGCCGAGGCCCTCGGGCTGAACGTGTCAACATTGAGAAAGATGACCCCGGAAGAGTTGGTCCAATATTTTCTGGACACACTTAAGGATCAGACGGAAGCCCACCACGGAGGTAACCGCTGGATCGGAACGGGAGGCACATCGCCCGTCGGGCATTCAGGCTTTCATCCCGGCGGGATGCGTGTTGGTGGGTATTCCCGCAATAAATCTGCCATCAAAGTAGCCATGGAACGGCGATATAAGGATTATTCACAGGAAGGGCCTCTGACGGAAGTTCAGATGAGTGAAGCCCTGAAGCGTTTGCGCCGGATGGTCCCCTCCGGGCCGAAAGATGTAGTCAATGTGGATAAGACCATCTATGCGACGATGAAGAACGCCGGGGAAATTGAAATCATCTTTGATCGCCATCTGGCTGACCGCCTCAAGATTATCCTGATGATCGACAACGGCGGCTGGTCTATGGACCCTTATATCGATGTGGTGCAAACCCTGTTTCACTACGCCCGGAGCCAGTTTAAAGACCTGAAAATTTACTTCTTCCATAATACCATTTACAGCCGCGTGTGGCAGGACCCGCAGCGGCGGTTCAAACCGGAACCGATCGACGATTTTATACGTAAGGACCCCGAGACGAGGCTGATCATCGTGGGAGACGCAAGCATGTCCCCCTACGAGCTGATCTACAGCGATGGGTCCATCTACATTGATGAAAGAGAAGTGGGGACCGGCCTGGAACGTCTGAATTTTCTCGCTAAAACCTTCCGCCACGCCGCCTGGCTCAATCCCCAGCCTGAGCAGGAATGGCGGCATACGTATACCATCGGCATAATCCGGCAGGTCTTCCCCATGTTCGAACTGACCCTGGACGGCTTGGAAAAAGCGGTCCAACACCTCATGGCCAAGCACTAATCCACACTGTCCGCTTCGGGGATCTTGTATATGATCCCTTTCAATCCGACCATGTCTCCCTGAGCAGATCAGCATTATCTATGAGCAGTTTCAAGTACACCAGTTCGAGGTTGACCATCTCCTTATCGCAATTACGCAACCACTCGGCAAGCCACGCGAACCGTATAGCAATTACGAACTCTA
>DNUI01000264.1 GCA_003508565.1 Syntrophaceae bacterium | reverse complement strand
CAGCAGAAGCTCTTGTCCAGTTTGCGGTCCATTTCGGCAAGTTTCATGCCGGGAACGGCAGCGAGAATGCTGCGGGGCTGATCATAAATTGTGTTGTACCTGCCGAGGAAACAGGAATCGTGATACGTAAACAGGCCTTCAACAGGTTTCTTGAAGGTAATCTTGCCTGAGGCGATCAGCTGCGCGATGATCTCCGTATGGTGATAGACCTCGTAGTTCCCGCCGAAGTGAGGGTAATCTTTTTTCAAGGTATTGTACCCGTGGGGACATGTACAGATTATCTTTTTCACGCCATAGCCGTTCATGATTTCAATATTGGTCTGCATAAGGGTTTGGGAGAGATATTCGTTCCCGCCCCTCATGGCTGAGTCGCCGCAACATCCCTCTTCGGTACCGAGAATGCCAAAGCTGACACCGGCAGCCTGCAGAATTTTCACGAATGCGGCAGAGACCTTCTTCCCCCGGTCATCAAACGATCCGGCACATCCGACATAGAAAAGATATTCAACACTGGAATCTTCGGCAAAGGTCTTGATACCCAAATCTTTGGCCCAGTCAGCGCGCATATGGGAACCGACGCCCCATGGGTTTGAGTTGTTCTCCATGTTCCGGAACGTTAATTGTAATTCGGGGGCGAAGTCCGCTTCTGTCAAGACTTTATACTGCCGCATGTGTATGATCTTAGGAACGTGTTCGATGGAGGACGAACAATGTTCCATGCAATACATGCAGTTCGTGCACGCCCAAAGTTCGTGGAGATCGATCACCTCTCCCACCATCGCTTTACCAGGCGCCGGGATTTCAGGCACCGCGCTTTCACCGGATTTCGCAGCAGCTTTCTTTGCCGCTGCGATCAGGGGGGCTCGCTCCAGCCAGTAGGTTTTTATGTCCTGGATAAATTTCTTTGGCGAGAGTGGTTTCCCGGAAAGGTAGGCGGGGCATCCGTCCTGGCAGCGTCCGCAACGAGTGCAGGCGTCGGAATCGAAGATCTGCTTCCTGGTGAGGTCTTCCAGTTGTCCGGCGCCGAAGGATTCTGCAGTTTCAAAATCACGTATCGGTTCAAGGTAGCCTGTTGGTTTCAGTGATGCCTTGAAATGATTGGCGGGTACCGTGATGATGTGAAGCAGCCTCGAATAGGGGATGTACGCGATGAAACCAAGGGAGATAAAGGTGTGACCCCACCACGTTATTTTATGGAGGGTTTTTGCCGTGTCATGGCTCATACCGGCAAATGCCTTGGACAGAGTATATCCGATGAAAGACCAAACCTCCCAGGGAGGATTTGTCACGTGAATCCTCAAGGCCTCAACAATAAATCCTGTAATGATTATACCGCCCAATAAAAGGAGTACAATTGCATCATCGGGTGTGTTGTCCGATTCCCCTTTGTAGCCGAGGCGATCGGGCTTGGTGACGTATCTTCTCTCCGCGGCCATGAATACTCCGAGGAGTAAAAATAATCCGAATAGCTCCATGAGAAAAGAAAATATCAGGTAGAATTTCCCTGTCAGGAATGGAATGCCAAGAGGCTCGGCAATGTGAAACTCTGTTGCATCGAAGGCCGCCCCGAAAATGAGGACAAAGAATCCGAAGAAAATCAACCCGTGCATGACACCGGGGTAAACGTCCCTGAATGTTTTAATCTGCAGAAAGCTGTTTAAGAAGAAGAGCTTAAAACGCTCACCGATATTGTCATTCCTGACTTCCGGTTTGCCAAGGGCAGTCCACAATTGCCACCTTTTGTATACACCGAACCCGAAAATGGCCAAGGCGACCGCCGTGAAGGCAAAAAGGAGCCCTTCAAAATTTTCAGCATTCCAGAAGACCTCCCGCCCTTCATAGCCGACAGAAAATTTTGATAATTCCATACCACACCTTTAATTTCAAAAAAAAGGGGGCGTGAAGACCGCCCCCCATTTTCATTACGCAAGCAATTTCTTGACTTCTTTGGTAAGTTCCGGAACAATCTTAAAAAGATCATCCACGATGCCGTAATCAGCCCTCGCGAAGATCGGAGCATCCGGGTCCTTATTAATTGCCACAATATATTTAGAAGAACCCATACCGGCCAGATGCTGAATCGCACCTGATATGCCGCAGGCGATATAGAGGTTAGGGGAAACGACCTTGCCGGTCTGTCCCACTTGATCTTTCTGTGGCCTCCAGCCTGCGTCCACCGCTGCTCTTGACGCCCCGACCGTAGCTCCTAACATATCCGCCAGTTCTTCCAGGAGTACATAGTTTTCCGGACCTTTCATGCCCCGTCCGCCGGATATAATAATATTCGCTTCCGTCAGATCGAGCTTTCCTGACGTATCTTTCTGTATTTCGAGGACCTTCGTTTTTAACTGCCCTGCATCCACACCGGGGTCAAATTTTATCACTTCCGCCGCCTTGGAATTCTCTGCCGCGGGAAATACATTAGGTCTGAGCGATGCCATCTGGGGGAAAGATGATACCATAATCTCACCGTAACACTTCCCGGCATACATGGGCCTTCTCGCGCTCAGTTTCCCGTCAACGATCTGGAGATCCACGCAGTCTGTTGCCATTCCTGTCGCCAGCTTGCCCACAAGGCGGGCAGACAGGTCCTTGCCCTGGGTGGAAGCGCCCAGAAGCAGGATGGAAGGATCATTCTCCTTCACCACTTTGGCTACAGCCGCCGCATGTGCATCCGTTGTGTAGGGTTCCAGTACCGGCTGGTCAGCCACATATACCTTGTCAACACCGTATTTCCCAAGCTCCCCCGCAATCCCTTCGATGCCGGAACCAAGGAGAATAGCGCACACTTCTTCTCCAAGCTGGTTGGCGAGTTTCCTTGCCGTGGAAGCGAGCTCAAAACTTATCTTGCGGTAGGCTCCATATCTCTGCTCTGCAACAATCCATACACCTTTTGCCATCTCTCACACCTCCATAACCGAGATCATTAAATCACCTTTGCCTCTTCCCGAAGCAGTCTAGCCAGCTCTTTGGCCTTTTCTGCCGGTTCCTCACCGCAGATAATCTTTCCTGGAGGTCTGGCAGGAGGCGGCAAGGTCTTGACAACTTTTGCCTTTACGTCGATAGTGACACCAAGCCCCGCAGCATCTTTAACATCGACAGGTTTTTTCTTCGCCTTCATGATTCCCGGAAGGGAGGCATACCGCGGTTCATTCAAACCTTTCTGCGCGGTCACCACACAAGGCAACGAACTTTCAATCAAAAGTTGGGCCCCTTCGATCGGTCTTATCACTTTTGTGGTTTTACCATCCACTTCCACCTTTGTGACCACCGTTACCTGAGGGATGCCTAAGAGTTCCGCAAGGACAGCGCCAACTTGACCGGAATCGTCATCAATAGCCCGTTGTCCGCAGAAGATGATGTCGTAAGGGATATTTTTGATTGCCGCCGCCAGGGCTGTCGCCACGGTAAATGCATCAGTGCCTTCCAAAGCCGGGTCATTGATATGAATCCCCTTGTCGGCGCCCATGGCCAGGGCTGTTCTGATGGTTTCCAGCGCCCTTGCCGGACCAAGAGAAACTATGGTGACGTCTCCCCCAAGCTTTTCCTTCAGTCTCAGAGCCTCTTCCACACCAAACTCGTCATAAGGATTCATGACCCATTTAATACCAGTCTCATCAATGCCCGATCCGTCAGGCTTCACTTTGATCAGAGTTTCAGTGTCCGGAACCTGCTTTACACATGCAACAACGTTCACGACTTCCTCCTTCCTTATCTATAACACCCTGTTCTTCACAATATCATCAACGACGGATGGATCAGCGAGCGTCGTCGTGTCTCCCAGTTCGCCGATCTCATTCGCCGCCACCTTCCGTAATATTCTCCTCATAATCTTACCGCTCCGGGTCTTGGGCAACCCATCGGCCCACTGAATCTTCTCCGGCGTCGCAATAGGCCCAATCAGACTCCTCACATGTGCCACCAGTTCCTTCCGCAACGCATCGGACTTCTCCACGCCCGTCTTCAATGTTACGTATGCATAAATGGACTGCCCCTTCAACTCATGGGGATACCCGACAACGGCAGCTTCGGCCACCTTGTCATGGGCGACAAGGGCGCTCTCTATCTCCGCCGTCCCCAGACGGTGTCCGGACACATTGATGACGTCGTCAATACGGCCCATAAGCTGATAGTACATATCCTCGTCTCGGGTCGCTCCGTCTCCGGTATAGTAGAATCCGGGACGCTGAACAAAATAGGTCTCCTGGAACCGCATCGGATCACCATACACGCCCCGCATGAGCCCGGGCCAGGGCTTCTTGATGCACAGGGGCCCGCTCGCCACGGTCTCCTCAATCTCCTCACCATTCTCGTCAATAATGGCAGGCACTACTCCCATGAAGGGAACCGTCGCCTTGCCCGGCTTAAGATCAATGGCGCCCGGTAACGGTGTGATCAATATACCCCCCGTCTCCGTCTGCCACCACGTGTCCACAATGGGAAGATCATCACGCCCGATGTTGTGGTGATACCAGTTCCAGGCTTCCGGATTAATGGGCTCTCCCACCGTTCCCAGGAGTCTGAGGGATGAGATGTCCGCCTTCTTCACCCACTCGCTCCCCTCTTTTGCAATGGCCCGGATCGCCGTTGGAGCCGTGTAGAAAATCGTCACCTTGTACTTTTCCACCACCTTCCAGAACCGGCTCACATCGGGGTAGTTCGGCACCCCCTCGAACATCACCGAGGTGGCCCCGTTGCACAAGGGACCGTACAGAATGTAGCTGTGCCCCGTCACCCAGCCGATGTCCGCTGTGCACCAGAATATGTCGTTCTCATGGTAATCGAAAATGATCTTGTGCGTATACGCTACATACACGAGATATCCGCCCGTCGTGTGCAGGACTCCCTTGGGCTTTCCCGTGGAGCCCGATGTGTACAGAATGAAGAGGGGATCTTCCGCGTCCATCCATTCCGGATCGCACTGATCGGATGCCTTTGCCATCTCCTCATGCCACCACAGGTCTCTCCCTGCCAGCATGTTACACGCAATCTTTTCACCGACCCTCTTTACTACAATGACCTTCTCCACGGACGGACAGGGCTTCACCGCCTCGTCGGCGCTGCTCTTCTGCGGCACTGCCTTCGCGCCCCTGAACGTCCCGTCGCAGGTGATCAACACCTTGACGCCACTATCCAGAATCCTGTCCCGCAGAGAGTCGGCGCTGAATCCGCCGAACACAACACTGTGGACTGCTCCTATGCGGGTACATGCCAGCATGCCGATCGGGAGCTCGGGGATCATGGGGAGGTAAAAACATACCCTGTCTCCCTTCTTCACACCTAACGACTTTAACACGTTGGCGAACGTGCACACTTCCTTGTGGAGTTCCTTATACGTGAAGGCCCTGTCTTCACCCGGATCGTTTCCCTCCCACTGAATGGCGATCTTGTCCCCACGGGTTTTTAAATGCCTGTCCAGACAGTTGTACGAGACATTCAGCTTGCCGCCTTCAAAATACTTCAGGTAGATGGGGCCGGCGCCCACATCGAAGTTGTAGTCCTCAACCGTATCCCACTTCTTGAACCATTCCACATACTCAGTGGCGATCTCCGACCAGAAACCGTCAGGGTCCTCCACAGAACGCTTCCAGAGCTTCTCGTATTCGTCCCGCCCCTTAATATACGCACGCTTGCGCACCCAGTCCGGAACAGGATACAACTCCTTCAATTCTCCCTTCTCTGCTTCGCCCATGGCTCTCTGTAACCTCCCTTTTTTGTATCTTTATTTTGGCGTTAAAACGAATTGTTCTCCCTGCTGTCCTGCATAACTTCCGTAAGAAAATGGAAACTACTTTTGCCCTTGTGTTTCTGAACTCTCCCATGTGCGGGATTGATGGTGCTGAGATTTATACTATGATTTTGTAAATTTACATCAAGCCGTGGAGATATAGCAATATTAAAAGACTTATATATTAAATTAAGATCATCTAAATCTTTTACGCCTGAGTAAATTCACGCTGCAATTTATCATGAAATTCCCGATTAGACAAGAAAACTTTCCACACAGTAATGATCTTAATAAAGAGGTTGCCGGGAAAATCTTTATGCATGACCTAAAGTCATTATGTGACTATCGGTCATATCATTATGATGCGAATTACCGCATTCATATAAGGTTATCAAGAAAATATTTTTGGATTTTTTAAGCCCCTGGGAGGCAAGGGCATTCGAAAATTACAATCCTTGCATATACCTGAAGGCTGTCGAGGTAAGTGGAACGGCGTGGCAATCTTGCTATGTAATGAGATAACCGCGCACTCGGTGGGTGCTCGTAACAGCTATTGGTATGATGCAAACCATTTGAATTGTCATGGTGACACGAACATTTTTTCAAGAGGTAGATAGCAATTCCGAGGCGGTTTGAAAAAATTACGAATTCTGCCGATGATACCGACCACTTTTACACCGGAAGCCTCCTCGATAGCTGATTTGTTTTCCATTACCATCTCCAGCGGTGTTTCCTTTTCACCGGCATCGATAAAAACGATCCCCAGAGGTTTAAGGCCTCTGCCTGTCAGGGCTTCGATAGTGAGGAGAGTATGGTTGATTGTTCCTAAACCCGCCCGCGCAGCAATAACCGGTGCAGCGTGTGTTACTAAAGATAAGTCAGCAACAAAAGTGTGTTCGACCACCGGGACGAGAACACCACCGGCACCTTCGATAATAAGAGGCGAGAAAAATCTGGCCTTTTCAACGACAGCATTTTCTATAACTGATAAATCTATCATCTTGCCTTCATCACGAGCGGCGAAGAGGGGGGCTTTCGGATTTTTAAAACAGTAGATCACGGAATCAGCCGGGTCTTTGTCTTTACATTGTCCAACGTGACGGTAAATAAATTTTGCGTCACTTTCGCTGTCATATGGGTCCTTGCATCCTGTCTGAACAGGCTTCAGGTAAAAAGGGTTATATCCCCGGGAACAAAAGAATTGCATTAAAAGGAGGGAAAGTACGGTTTTCCCCACTCCTGTGTCGGTCCCCACCACAAACAGATTTTCCATTTTTTTACGTGAGTTCATCATTGGCTTTCTTAATGCATGTAATAAACGATTTGATATCTTTTTCTTCGAGGAGTGCCGTAATGCTGATTCTCAAGATGGCCTTGCCAAGAGGAACTGTCGGGTATCGGGCCGGGAGAACGAAGATATCGTGTTCCAGGAGCCTCCGGGAAACCTTTACCGCCTTTTCCTCATCTCCGACCGTGAGCGCCAGGATGTGGGCATCACCGGAAACGTGAAAACCCCCGCGCCGCAAACCTTCCCTCATATATCCGCTGATCCCTCTTACGTGTGCCCTCCTGTCTTCGCTTCGCTCTATGATCTCCAGAATGTCTATGGCGGTGGCGGCGTGCGCTTCCGGGAGGGTTGTCGTATAGATGAGAGGGGAAGAGAAATTAAAGAGGTATTCCTTGAACCCTTCAGGAAGAAGCACAAAGGCACCGAAAAAGCCGAAGGCCTTGCCGAATGTCCCCACGGCAATATCCGCAACGGCACCGGCGATGCCCCGTCCAT
>DNUI01000047.1 GCA_003508565.1 Syntrophaceae bacterium | reverse complement strand
CGGGCAGAATTAATATAACCCAAATCTTATGATTTATACCAGAACTTTAAGTCCTATTCGTTTTCAAGTATCTCACTTGAATCCTTGATTTCTGAAGAAGGTGAGGAATCTTTACAGTCCCCCCTTCATCCGGGGAAAGGATTTCTCAGTGCTTCATTTCACAAATATTGTGTCATATCGATCGAAGAGAGATATCTTTTATCAATTCATAATAATTAAGATTTCTCACTGCGTTCGAAATGACAATACGTAACCGAATTTATGGACCACTGCACTCAGTCACATCGTTCCTTCGAAGTGCCAGGCCTGTCGATAGGGTCGCCTGCACCGCAGAAAATGAGTCTTGTCATAAATTTTAATATCTGATAGGTGGATGACAGGCAGAGATGCCTGTCCTGCACGCTGTTGGGCACAAATTCATATTTACACCCTGGAAAGGCACTATCGAATGAAAAAAGGTCAATCGATTACGCGGGCCAAAGATGTCTTAAGAATTGAAGCAGAAGGTATTCTCCACCTCATCGATAAGGTGGATATAAGTTTTGAAAAAGCCGTTGATATTATATTCAAAACAAAAGGGCGGGTCATCGTCACGGGTATCGGCAAATCCGGGTTGATCGGGAAAAAAATTGTCGCCACCCTTACCTCCACGGGCACACCCGCCATTTTCCTTCACCCCGTAGAAGGAATGCATGGAGATTTAGGCATTGTCACGAAGGACGATGTCATGCTGGCAATTTCAAACAGCGGAGAAACGGATGAGCTGAATATGATCATAAGCAGCATTCGTAAAATCGGTGCACGCCTCATTGCTTTTACCGGGAACCCCTCGTCAACCCTTGCCCGGTCAAGCGATGTGGTGATTGATGTCGGCGTGGAAAAAGAGGCCTGCCCCTTCGGCCTCGCGCCTACTTCAAGCACTACCGCATGTTTAGCCATGGGAGATGCCCTGGCGGCTGTCCTTATTGAGAAAAGGAAATTTAATCAGAGTGATTTCTACAAATTTCATCCCGCGGGAAATCTAGGCCAGCGCCTAAGGGCCAAAGTAAGAGATTTCATGATCACAGGTGCAGAGATACCGAAGGTTGATTCCGGAACACCGGTCATGCAGGCAATTGAAGAAATGGACAAAGGAAACAAGGGATTTGTTCTCATCACCGACAAAAAAAACCGCCTGGCCGGCATACTCACCGATGGAGATCTGCGGCGCTTTGTGCGGAGGGGTCAGAATTTTCAAGATAAAACTATTGATGAGGTAATGACGCCGTCACCAAAGACCATCGAGGAAGATGCATCTCTTGCACAGACGATAGAATACATGCAGAAGGATGAAATCACCACACTTGTGGTAGTGAACAAGAAAAAACAGCTCAAGGGGTACATACATCTTCACGACATTTTAGGCAGGGGGGGGTCTTTGAAAATATCCGTGGTGTAGCCGGTAACGCTCATTTCACAGGATAGTCGTTCACCTTCCACCGTGTGAGTTTTTCGAACGCATCAGCGGCTGCTTTTATGAGCACGTTAATTTCAACCGGTTTCACAAAAAAATCATCAAACCCCGCAGTACGACACTCCATGAGACCGTAATACGTGCTATATCCGGTAAACGCATGGACAATGCTTATTTGATCCGTTGCCCGAATTCTCCGGCATAGATCTATGCCGCTCATCCCCGGGAGTTTAAGGTCCAGGAACATGACCCTGATCGTTTCATCTTTCAGTATCTTCAACGCGTCTTCTGCATTTTCAGCAGTTCGTACGGTATAGCCATCCTGGTTAAAAGCCTCTTTCAACATAGCCAAAATAGACGCTTCATCATCTACAATCAGAATCTTCTTCTCATCCACTGTGCGTGAAAACCTCCTAAACCTTTTTTCCGGACTGTTTGGAATCTTCACCATGAATATCTATAATTCGGCTGATGCCCGCGTAATCTCGAGATTCATAATCTCTTATCAGCATCAACTTTTTTGTAATTGCGGCCATGCGGAAAATCTGCTTTTTTATTTCATCCAGTTTTGCATAGATGGGATTATCTTCCGGAGTTTTGCTTAATATGAGTTCAGTGTATCCGGAAATGATCTGCATCGGTTGATTCATCTCATGGCATACGGTCCCCGCCATCTCTAAAACACCTTGCAGTTTTTCCCGCCGGCGTTGCTCTTCCTCGGCATGCTTGCGGTCGGAAATGTCCATCGCATTACCCAGGATGGCGCGCGATCCTTCATATTGTATGTACGTAAGCGTGTGCATTGCCCATTTGATTTGCCCCTGCCTGGTTACGATCCTGTATTCGCACGGAGTAGTATCTTGCCCTTGCAGCATACCGCTGCTTTTTCTCCTTACTATGTCTCTATCTTCCGGATATATTATGCTGAAGGCATCTTTCCCGATTAACTCCGCAGGAGTATAACCGGCATAAGAGATAGCCGTGTTAATGAAGCGGAATATCCCATCCAGGACAACAAAAACGACGGCAATGGATTTTTCCGCCAGTGTTTTATAGAGATCCTCCGCCTGCTTGCGTTCCGTAATTTCATGCCTAAGCTGCTCGTTGATCTCTTTCAAATCATTTGTTCGCAGATCAACCAGTTTTTCAAGATATTCCCGATATTCACGCAATTCCTGTTCCGTATGCTTACGCGAGGTCACATCCTCGTAAGTGACAACGATCATTCGCTCCGTGAGAAGTTCACCTATTCTCGATGCGCTTACGATACAAGTAATATCCTGTCCATCTTTACGCCTGCAGGGAAATTCGTCGATATGCGTTCTTTGCTGTTCAAGAACCGGATAAAAACGTTCAGCTATTTTTTCGTAGTCTTCATCAGACCTGTATAATATCCTGGTACTCTGTCCTGCCAATTCCTCCGGCTGCCAGCCGAAAACTGATTTCACTCCATGGTTGGCAAAGATAACCCGGCGCTCTTTCATGCCGAC
>DNUI01000049.1 GCA_003508565.1 Syntrophaceae bacterium | reverse complement strand
TCAATCTGTTTCCGCTGTGTGACCGCCTGACGTTCGTGCGAATCAATCAGCTTGCGCTGTGTCATTATCCTCTTGTCTTTGCTGGTGATCTCATTGATAAGGGATATCATCAGTTCACTGCCCTGTCTATGCCCGCTTTCCGGGTAATTCTTCAGGAGTATCTGAAAAAATTCCAATGATTTCTGATAGTCCTTGTGCTGATTCCCAGGGAAAGCATATACAATACCCATTTCGAAAAGGGCTCTGTCACCAGCCTGGGGGTACAGTTTTAAGATCATTTCATATTTACTCAGCGAGGCCTTGTAGTTGCCCTGTTTAAAAAAATTATTCGCTTCTTCAAAGGACGGTCTGGCCAGAAATCTTTGATATACGTGGGCACACCCGCACATGACCATCGTTGCTGTTATGATACAGGCAAAGAAAATGTGAAGGTACTTCCCTCGCCCACTTTGCTTTTTACCCATATATGTCCTCCATGCGCGTTTATGATATGTCTCGCGATTGCAAGGCCCAGTCCTGTTCCCCTTATGGCCCCTCTCCTGTCATCGACACGCTTGAATTTATCAAAAACCTGCATCAATCCATTTTCAGGAATGCCCCTGCCATTATCCGATACAGATATTTCTACGGTTCGGTTTTCTTTGTTATCCCTGGCAGAAACGGATATCTTTCCTCCCTCAGGTGTAAACTTCAACGCGTTGCTTAACAGATTTTCCACAACTTCTTCAATTTTTTCCTTGTCCATCCGCAGTAAGGGAATGCCTTGTGGAAATTCAAGAGTAACATCCATGTTCTTCTTCCGGGTAAGAGGCGACAGCTTCCGGATGTTTCGTTCTATGATAGGACGAAGATCTGCCTGTTGAAAAGAAAAAAACATTTTCCCTGCTTCCATTTGTGATAAATCCAGGATGCGGTTAATAGATAATATTAACCTCTCACATTCCGAGTTGATCACCACGAACAACTCCTCCTGCTTTTCGGGAACCTTTGAGAAGACACCCTCCTGAAGCATGCATGAGGCTTCCTTGATTACTGTTAATGGTGTGCGAAGCTCATGTGACAGATGGCTGATATAGTCAATTTTCATCTGATCCAATTCCTTGAGCCGTTCACACATCATATTGAAAGTATCCGCTAATTCTCTGATCTCAGGCGGAGAGGAAATCTTCAGCGGTTCACCGAAACTGCCGCCCGCAACTTCCTTTGCCTTTTCACCAAGTTGTTTTATAGGTAAATTTATACTCCGCGTATTGATGAGGGATATGAGAACAACCAAAAAGATAGAAAAAATTCCTGAAATATTAATAATATCAGTTACTCGAACTGATACCTCTTTTGATTTCTGCAATTTCGAATTTCTGTCCTCGGTCGAAACTCTCACGAAATTTCGCAGTTTCTGATCTGTATCACGGAAAATTCGCGCCCTCTCTATCTCATATACTTGATAACTTGGTTCCAGTTCCTTTCTATCAGGCATGAGCGAAACCCTCTCATCAAACAACACATCATAGCGAACCTGGGTTTTCTTGATGTCTGTCAATAAACCACGCTTGATATCGGTATCTGCCATCATTTCCAGCTCATTTACTTTTTTCGCAAGGTCAGTGTTTGTTTGCTTGTATTGCCGGTAATAGTCCGGATCCTTGGATATAAAATACTTTGCTTCCGCTGCTGCCAGACTATATAGATCATCCAGTGCCTCTTCGGCAAGCTTTATAATACGTGAGTCGTGCATGACAATGGAGTCGATAAGCCGGTTAAGATCATTCAGGTACATGATGATATGCGTGCCACTCATACCGACGAGAAGAATAATCAAAAAATAACTGATGATCAGCCTATTGAAGATTGTAAGTTTCAGCACAGGCCTCCTTTCCTATTTCCATCTTACAAAAAGCAGATGTCAATGAATTGATTCGATACTACTACAATGATTTGTAAGTCGCCAATCAAAGAAAGCCTGCCTCATTACCTTTGAAAGGGATCGCACCTTTTCACATTTTTTCACACCGGCTGGGGGGTGAGGTTGTGAATGGGGAAGACCTGCTTTTCGAGGTATGTCGCAACGCGCCGTGCTTCGGCTCGGGCCTCGGCAATCCTGGTAGCAGAGATGAAGGGGTACGAGTCGCGAAGAGAAGCACCTTCGATGGCCGCAGCTGCCCGGCCGCCCATCTGTCCGAAGTAGTCGCTGTCCGGTTCGGCCTTGTGGAGCACAGCCCATGCGAGTGTCCAGTCGCGGGCGATATTGCGGGGATTGTATCCTCCCGCGCCGAGCATAAGCATCTTCGGTACGAGCTTTTGCATCTCGTGAATAACTTCGGTGTAAATATTGTTAGTCAAAGACAGATGCGACATGGAATCGGTGTACATTGCATCTACGCCGGCGGCAATTACGCAAATATCTGGCTTGTATGCGCGGGCGAGGGGTAAGACAATGCGTCTGAACACTTCGCCATAGATTTTATCCTCTGTGCCGGGGGCAAGGGGAACATTGATATTGTAACCCAAGCCCTCGCCTTCGCCGAGTTCGTTTTCAAATCCGGAGTTCCAGGGGAAGAGCGTGCGCGCAGACTCGTGGAGGGAGATGTTGAGGACGCGGGGTTCGCCATAAAAGGCGAATTGGACGCCGTCACCGTGATGGGCGTCGATATCGAGATAGAGGACGCGGCGTCCCTCCTGGAGAAGGTACTTGATGGCGATGACAATGTCATTAAGATAGCAGAACCCGGCTGCAAAGTTAGGACCGGCGTGATGGAAGCCGCCTGTAGGACTAAAGACAATCTCGATGTTCGGTTGTGAGATCAGCAGGTCGGCGCCCATTACAGAAGCGCCGACAGCAAGCATCGAGTATTCAAGAACGCCGAGGGCCACCGGATTGTCTCCTGTCCCGATACCATAGGAAAGCATGAGGGGGTTGAATACGCCGCGGGAAGCCATCACGAGGTAATGATAATAGTGGATGTCGTGGAAAACGAGGACAGAATTTTCGTCGATGGATCCAGGCTCCATGATCTGTGTGCCGGGGAGGTTAAGAAGATTGTGACGCGCACACATATCGAGGAAGAGTCGTGAGCGGGTGGTGATGAAGGGGTGGTCTCTACTGATGGTAAATTCCTCGAACCGGGGCGAGTAAATGATTACGGAGCGTGTGTCGGGCTTAATGCTCTGTCCGAAGAGGTAGTCGGGTGATGCAATGCGACCTGTAGATGGCGAAACGGGAGTGATAATTTCTGACAGTTCTGGTGTTTCAGGCACGTTGGCGAGGTCGAGTTCAAGCTCCAGCTCATTGGCCTCACGGCGGACCTCACGGAATCCAACCTTGTGATACATGCGGAGCGCGCGTGCGTTGTTGCGGCTTTCGAATACCCAGACTTTTTTGTATCCGAGGCGTTTGGCAGCAGCGAAAAGCAGGTAGGCGACAATGTTCCCGATGCCGCGATTCTGAGTCTCGTTGTGAACAAAGAGGGTGAACTCGACAACATCCAATCCTGACATGGGATAAAGCATGCCGTGGGCGATGATGGCATCTCCCAATTCTGCCTTCAGATTCATTGCGGTACGGAGGGAACTTTGAATCCATTCAACGCGGGTGTTGTGGTCGACGGGAGGAAGTCCCTGGATGGCGGCTTTGGGCTCGTAGGTGTCGTACATTCGCGTCAGGGCGTCCAAATTAGCATCGCCGCATGGCGAAACGGTGACGACTTCTTTTTTCTTATCGAGAGCCGAATATGGCCATAAATCGAGTTTAGTAAATTGTTCCCG
>DNUI01000021.1:2158-5675 GCA_003508565.1 Syntrophaceae bacterium | reverse complement strand
CAGCAAGGGGTTGACCGTAACAGAATTCCTCAACAAGCACGCAGTTGAGGCTAACATTGTGACCTAGAGGACGGGCAACATAATGAGGATAGTCCGAAAAACCGATGCTCCGCAAGTAGTTAAGATTGTTGAATTCTTTATACATGTGATGATACGCAGTGTCTGGAGAGCGGCCCGAGATGTTACCAAAATACTTTCCGATAATGCGAGCCTGGCTACGTCGGTCTTCGTAGAGATATACATGGTTCGATGCCTGGAACATATATACACGAAAATCGGGCAAGGTTTTATCGAAGCCGAGTTGAGGAAGGATATCGTAGCATAGATACCCGTAGAATGGGTCTTTCTTAGAAAGATGTCCGCAATATTTCATTTGATTTATCGTTTCTTGTTAAACCACCGATAATCCGTCCAATGGATGCAGGTTTGATAAGAACACCCTTTTATGGAGGAAACATAAGAAATAACAGTCTTGTGTGTCAAGAAGAATGGGCGACAAGGTTTGCATTACCACTTGAAAACCTTCTAAAATGCTTGTGCTCGAATGTTATAATGTATCAAGTTCCTTCCTTACCGTCAGTCCCGGCTTCTCCATGACATAGGGATTTCTCACATAGGCGCCCGCTCCGAGGGACTGGGCGGCGTTCACACGGTGTGTTTCTGAAAAACCGCTGACGATAATCGCCTTCTGTGCGGGATGGATCTCAAGAACGCTCCGATAGGTGTCAAGGCCGTCCCGGATGGTACGCCTAAAGTCAGGGATGCAGGGGAAGGCTTATAGGCGCGCCTGCATCCGACTTGTTTGGCGATTATTCCTTGGTATTTGTTACTTCACCTTCCCGATTTCTTCTTCCACTTCTCGTGCACCCTCGGCATAGAACTTATCTTCATCGGGGGCAAGCTCACGGAGCAGGCGCAGAAACTCCCCGGCGTGAACCCGTTCTTCATCGGCAATGTCCTTGAGCACCTCGATGGCCAGCTTGTTGTCCGTTGATTCGGCAAGCTGCATGTACAATTGAATCGCTTCGTATTCCGCAGCAATCATGAATCGGATAGCACGGATGAGTTCCCCATCCGTGAGCATCCGATTATTTGCTAATCCTGAGAAGGGCGACCCGAATTCTGGCATAACTATTCTCCTTTCATCATTGCAGCAATATCATTCTGCACAGTTCCAATAGATTTGATGCCGAATTTTTCCACCAGGACCTTTGCCACATTGGGAGACAGGAAGGCCAGCAATGTGGGGCCCAGGCGAATTCCTTTGATGCCGAGAAACAGCAGGGCCAGTAACACGGCCACTGCTTTTTGCTCGTACCAGGCGATGTCGTAGGAGATGGGCAGCTCATTGATGTCATTCAGTCCGAATGCCTCTTTTAGTTTCAGGGCGATCACCGCAAGCGAATATGAATCATTGCATTGACCCGCGTCTAAAACCCGGGGAATGCCGCCGATATCGCCTAGGGCCAGCTTGTTATAACGGTATTTGGCACATCCGGCCGTGAGGATCACCGTATCCTTGGGCAGCATCTCGGCCACCTCAGTGAAATAACTGCGGGCCTTTTGCCGTCCGTCGCATCCGGCCATGACAACAAAGCGCTTGATGGCTCCCGACTTCACGGCGTCTATCACCTTATCGGCAAGGGCCAGAACCTGGTTGTGGGCAAACCCGCCCACGATTTTGCCCGACTCGATCTCTTCCGGTGACTTACAGGTTTTCGCCATTGTAATCACTGGAGAAAAGTCCTTTGCCCCACCTTCCGGCCTGGTTGCAATATGTTTAGCCCCGGGATAGCAGACCAGTGGTGCCACAATATTCAGTCATGTATCCGTTGGCCCCATGTCCGTAACAGAACTGCATTATCCGTATCATAATTATTATGGAAATAACATTATTATTGATAATGGATTGAAATCATTTATATCCACTAAGTTAACGCTTTGTGGATAACAGGAAGTAACGACCTGTAGTCGTCTTTTCACACATTGTCAAATAAGTACCGTTAAAGAACGAATGAAGAGTAAAAAATCTATCTCTTTTGCCATTATCAGCCATCCCTTTGATAACGTCATCATTGTCATGGAGATGTCCCTTTGGGTCCTTTTGCCACGAGTAGAATCTCGTATGCAATGCCACCTGTTGTATAACTCCACTTTACTGATACATTCGGCATAGAAGTCTTTCCCTCTATATTTCCTGAACCGAAGGGGGCAATTCCGAAATTTGGGTCGAGTTTAGCGTATTGAGCTATGTTTTCCCGCGCAGGCAATATCACCCCTAGTCCAGGAGCGTATATAGTCTTTTCTTCATAGATGTTATAAGGATGCAGTTCCAAATGATAAAAGGTCCAGTTTTTTGCGAGTTTTAAATATTGTAAAAAAATATCATCCTTTCCTTCGGCAAAAACGCGTGGTCCTGAAACATGGATGATCTTGGGCATTGCTGGTACGTTCCCATGTTTGCTATAATAATCAAGATGCACAAAATCCAGAAGAACGGTATCACGCATTTGTGGTTGAATATAATCATATAATCTGTGGACAAGGTTGAGCTCCATTTCAGGCTTCAATAAAATAGTGGGAGAGGGGGGGCTGGCTTTCTCCCATTTATCCTTTCCCAGTTGTCCTTTGAGAACTCGTATCGTGACAGGTATGGGATCCGAGAAACCCTCGAGAGGTGGGATCTTGCCCTTTATGGCCGTGTCTGTCCATGACTCGATCAGTAACTCAGGATTCACCGCATATGATACACCCTTGCCCTGAGACACGGCGAATTCATAAAATGGGCGGTCCCTATAGTTTGGAGCGAACAACACTGCTTTACTTCCTGCACTTGATTGAAACCCGCATCCCTCGATGAGAATAGAGTCTCCAGGCTTGACCTCTTTGGGGAATACCGATGTCACTGTGGGGGATGCGCATTTTTTCTGTACGGATCCAGTCTTCATCTTTGTCCTGATTGCCTGATCAATTTTTTGAACTTCGGATTTTCTGGCAAGTTCCTCTTTTGCAATGAGTTGCTGCATTCTTTGGTTTACTATGGTTCCCAATTGTGTTTTTAAGGGCAGTTGACTCATGCTTGGGGCAGCCTGGCGTTTTTGCACCGGCGCAGTTCTCATTCGCAATGTCTCCGCGGGGCCAGATGTTGTTACGAAAGAGAAAACCATGACTGTAACGATGAATATGATTCCTTTTATTTTCATTCTTCATTCCTCCATTCAGTGCTTATTTCCACTATTTTCAGAGGGTTGTGTTCTCTTAAACCTTTTTACTTATCTCATGTATCTTAAACACAAAACCCCGCCTCTTTTGAGAAACGGGGGTTTCAATAATCTCTTCATGGCATCACCCTTACAAAAAGGGTTTAGATTAGTTGTTAACCTTAAAAAAAGGCTGACTCGTATTATACATCCTCGAAACCATGAACAAGGTCTTAGCAATGAGCACTACGAATGGAGGATCACATTGCTGAAGAGGTTCTGATGCCTGCCTGTGATGGTGGCATAGAAGGCTTTGA
>DNUI01000021.1:0-2060 GCA_003508565.1 Syntrophaceae bacterium | reverse complement strand
ACGCGTCCCCTCAGGAGGAATTACCATGATGAGCTTATCCCGCTCATTGAAGGCCCGTACACACTGTTCGACCACATTTTGTGACCTGCTGCGGTCGATGGGAATACCTCCGAGCCACCGGCAGGCTGCGCCAAAAGGCCAGCGGAACATGGCAGCCTTACCCATCCAGTAAATTTTGATCTTTAACGCGAAGGCAACCGCAAGGCTGATGGGAAAATCCCAGTTCGAGGTATGTGGAGCGGCAATTATGACAAATTTTTTTATGTCAGGAATTTCACCCTCAACGCGCCAGCCGAGCATTTTTAAAAAAATCAAACTCATCCGCGCCATCAATTTATTCGGGGACAATCCTTTTTTAAACATATACTCACAGAGATTAATTTAATAGAAAAGTCAGATATCAGTATTTTCTGACTCGTTGCACGTCACTGCCACATCTTGACCATTACCGTTTGTACACTTGCATGTTTCTCAGAATCAGTCAATTCTTGACTTCAGGTAGTTATCTGGTTAAACACGCCGAAGAAGGATTTCGTTGACAGAGCGAAAAGGGATCAGCCATATTTCAAGACAATACCTTCCACGATGTTGGAAACATCTTCACAAATATCAATGGCGTCTTCAATCCGTTCATAGATATCTTTCCATTTGATCAGTTCGATGGGATCTTCTTCACATTCGACAAGGTGGGATATCGTCATCCTCATGACAATGTCCCCTTCGTTCTCCAGGGTGTTGATTTCCATGCATTTAGCCAGGATCATCTTTTCGTTTTTCATATCTCGCATGGCATAAACAATATGCTTTACCTTTTTGATGGCATTATTTAAGATCTTCGCCTGTTCGATGATTTCCATGGAAGCTACTTTCACCTTATAAAGAGTCATCCTGGTGGCAGAGGCTTCAATCATATCAAGAATGCTGTCCATCGTATGGACAAGAGCGCTAATGTCTTCACGATCGATGGGGGTGAGGAAGGTCTTGTGCAGTTTATCATACGTCCTACGGGTGATAGAGTCAGCCTCGTGTTCAAATTCTTTGATCTTGGCAACCCTTTAGTCAGCGTATTCATAGTTTTCGACCATGTCGAGAAAGAGTTCTCCTCCCTCTTCAATTTTGTTCGCCAGCTCTTCAAATAAATCGAAGAATTTCTCTTCTTTGGGAATCAGGTCCATCAGCTATACCCTTCACAATGACTTGTCATGCAAGAAGTTTAATCGGAATATGATTGTATGCAAAATATTGCCACAAAATACAGATAATGCTTCTCCCGTATGCTACATTTCAAATGAGAAGTCTAAGTTTTTTTGATTTTTTCCGATTATAATGTAGTATTAAAGAACAATACGGGAAAATCACGACTTCAGGAAAAACATCTTAGACCAATACTCTTAATCTCGAACCCACTAAACAACGCGAAGCCTGACAGGAGGCCGTTGAAATCGCCCTGTTAGAAACGGGGCGAGTAGCAGTGGCAGAGATCTTTTAACCTGGGTGATCCTGAGAAGCCGGATGAGGTGTCCTGCTTGATGGGCAGGTGTGAGATCATATTCTCCTTGACACGTAACAATCGCTTTCTTATATTATGATTAACCATAAAGAATCCTGATCCCGCATATACCAAATATGGAATAGTTTTATCGCATCCAAAATCACAAAAAATTGTGTTTTCGCAATAAAAACAAATTACCGTTTTATGACTCCCATGATGTTCAAGATATTTATTGTAACCCTATGTGCATTAATGTTCTGTTCTGTCGTATCTGCTCAAACGTCAAGGGTCTATGTGGCAAAAGGATCTGAAAGGCAGAATCTTCTATCGCGCCTTTTTGCGGTGATTGAACTTCCTGACCTGGCGGGGAAAAAAGTCGCCATCAAACCGAACTTCAACAGCAACGATCCTTACCCCGCGACCACTCACCCAGATACCCTGGAATTCATAATCAAAAAGATCAGAGAGAAGAAACCCGTTTCAATCACTATTTTTGAGCGAAGCGGCATGGGGGATACCGATGAAGTCCTGGAGGCGCGGGGAGTAAAAGCATTGGCAGCGAAGTACG
>DNUI01000272.1 GCA_003508565.1 Syntrophaceae bacterium | reverse complement strand
CTCCGACGTTGTGACACCCGGGCCCAGAACACTTCCGCCTGCGAACGTAAGCGCGTTATCCGCGGCGTAGCTTATGACACCTCCATGTACAAAACCATGTTGTTGCTTCAGTTCGGGACGTATGGGAATCTTCAGTTCCGCATATCCCTGGGAGAAGCTGACCAATTCGGTGCCGATCAAACCACTAAATGGTTGTGATGCCAGAACTTGCTTCCCAAGCTTGTGTATATCTTCCATAGGTTTTCCTATTGTCTTTTCATTTAGGGAATATTGCTATACTTCAGGCTTCTTCGGAATTATGAGCCACATTGCCAGATAGGCGATGACGCCAAACCCAAATGAAAATAGTATAACCAGTATAAAGAGAATCCTTATCAGAGTAGGATCTTTTTCAAAATATTCCCCAATGCCGCCGCATACACCACCGATTTTACGGTCAGTAGTTGATAAGTATAATTTCTTCATGCCAGGTTTCCTTTTAAGCAAATCAGTTGACTAACGGGTGTAATTTTCCGGGCCCATCTTATGCCGTTCCCAATATTTCATATACACCTTTGCGAGTTGCTTAAGACAGGTTATGCCTTCATCGACCAATAAAGTTTGATCTACGTTTTTCCAGGAAGGCGGTGATTCCTTCTCTTGCATCCATCGTACTTCCCGCCAATATCATACCCCTGCGTTCCAGTTCAAACTGCCTTTCCAGAAGGCTGAACATCGCGTTGTTCAGATTTTCTTTCACGATGGTGTATGACACAGTGGGTTCTTTGGCAAACTGAAAGACGATATCCATCGTCATTTTTTCCGGTTCAGCATCTGCTACAACTTTATTGAATGGCCCTTGCCCTGCCATTTGGGTCCATCAACGCGATGCCATCCTTAGTGGCTTTTTTGATATCATACATACAATGGTCCGCTAACAAAAGCAGGTCTTTCTTTGTTTGGGCGTCCTCAGGATATACCGCAATTCCAAAGCTGGCGGTAACCCGCACCGGCTCAGGTTCCGACCTCAGAAAGGTGGAGGTACGCAGGGCTTGGAGGATCTTGTGGATCAGGTCGACAGCCGCCGTTTTGCTTCGTCCCGGAAGGATGATTACATATTCATCTCCGCCGTACTTCACCAGAATATCTTTTTCCGCAAGGCAGGTGGAGATCGTCTCTCCTATCTCTTTCAATACCTGGGTCCCCAATAGATGTCCATGACTGTCCACCACCTTTTTAAAATTATCGACATCCACAAAGACCACTGCGCAAGCATTATTTGAGGCCGGCTTCTGCGAGATCAGTTCATCTAATACCTGATGGAGGTACCGAGCGTTCCGCAAACCCGTGTATTCGTCGGTAATCCCCATTAGCTCTATCCTGTCCAAATACTGGGCGTTCTCAATGGCGATGGCAGCGTAATCACCCAGAATTGAAAGGACCGGATAATCCTGGTCTTCGAACCTCTCCATGTTTTTCACATTGATGATCTCGATGACTCCCAAAACCTTTCCGTGAATCTTCAGGGGAAGGCAAACCATCGATTCGGTCCGGAAAGCGGTCAGAGTATCAATCTTGGGGCTAAACCTCGGATCCTCTTGGACATTAGCCACAAAAAGCGGCTTGCCGGTTTCCGCCACGTAACCCGCGATCCCTTCTCCCGGGTCCAAACGCAACCCCTTTATCAGATTCCCATGAATTCCCACTGCAATCTCAAATGTCAATTCACCTGTAAGCGGGTTCCTCAGCAGCAGGGACCAGTTCTGGGCATCAATCAGTTGGCTGACTTTCGTCATGACGAGTCCCAAAATGTCTGTCAACTCGAGGGTGGAAGTCAAAAGCTTCCCCACTTCAAGACAGGCCATGAGTTTATCGTTCTCCCGCGAAAGATCCTTATCTTGTTCCTCGTTCATGGTTTTTCATCCTCCTCCATCCAGTAATGATCCGGCGAGTTTGGAAAATTAATTAACCTTTTATCTCAAATCCTTTCTATAGTCAATTTGATAGCTATCTACAATAGGAAAACATCCTAAAAAATGGGAGGATGTTCTATTTCCCGTTCTCTTTTTTCTGATCACGATCTTTCAACGGCAAGGAATGGGGTTTCGGGAAGGAAGGGGGCGGACCAGGCTAAGTCTTTGGTATCAAGAGAAAACGCATTAATACATGTTCCGATTAAAGAGGTAAATAAACTTTAAAAAGGCAGAGCCCAAGAACCCTGCCTTTCTTTAAATCACCGTTGATAATAATTAAAATTTATACTTTAACCCTAAAGTGACCATGCTTGTCTTATAATCAAGGTATGTACCATAATCACGGTAATAGTAATGGTAGTAATAATCATAGTCATCGTCATCGTCAGATTCTGTAGCAAAATAACGATAACCAATATCCATAGATAAGTTATTTGTTAAATCAATCTCAACTCCGAACATTATTTGCCAGGCAAAGTCAGTATCATCATAACTCGCGGAACGTGCGGTTGATGTTGTTGAAACCGAAAGATCAACAGACGAAAATCCGAGACCCAGGCCAAAGTAAGGGTGAATTTTTCCTTCTGGATATTTCACAATTGCGTTAAACATGAAATTATGAAATTCTACATCGCCTTTAATGGTGGCATAATCCGTACCGGCACGGGGCAATACAGTCCTATCCACATCAGGATTTAAATAGCTGTATTCAAATTCAAAAGAGAAAAATTTCAGTCGAGGGGGGGTGTAACCGAATTTAAGTCCAAAAACCCAAGTCTCATCAACGTCTAAATCATAATCATAATTGTAATTGTAATAGTAAGCATAATCATAATACGACAGTGACGCATCAGGGCTCAATGTATAACCTCCAAATACACCGACATACCATCCAGACTGAGCCGATGCTGTATTAAACGGAAATACGGAGACAGCAATAACGAATACAAAAAGAGCAAAAGAATTAGCGACCTTTTTCATGAGCATTCCTCCTTTGTGTTTACACCATCCGTGAAGAGAAAGAAGCAAATAATATTTTTTAAACACGTTTCGTCTTTTTTCTATTTATCAATTGCCAGGCTATTTGATTTTCACCTAGTGATTGATAGGATATTTATTTTATACGATCTTAGTATAAGAAAAGCAGTTTTGTCTGTCAATGAAATAAGTACTGCACTATGTGGGTTATGGCTCCGATTATTTCGAAAAGGCACTTTCCAGGGGTCTGGCCCAGTGAGAAATCGTTTACATACGTTCGGTACAACCTTATCGATCTCTTTCAGAAAGTATTTACTAACAACCAGGTACTATCAAAATCATTGATAGATAGATGAAAAAGTTGTGTGAAAATTTCCTGAAAATTTTAAAAAAAGGCCGAAATATATATCCCGGCCCCCTTAACGTTATTATTTTAAATGTGATTATTTCGCTTGTACATACGCGTCAATGGCCTTGGCTGCCTGTCGTCCGGCGCCCATGGCAAGGATAACGGTTGCCGATCCGGTAACGATATCGCCGCCGGCGTACACTCCCTCACGGCTCGTTTCTCCCGCCTCGCTCTTGGTTACGATGTAACCCCACTTGTTTACATCCAAGCCCGGCGTTGTTTTCGGGATCACGGGGTTTGCCTCAGTTCCGATGGCAACGACCACCGTATCCACGTCAATGGTAAATTCAGAGCCCTTTATGGGTATGGGTCTTCGCCTTCCTGAAGCATCAGGTTCGCCAAGCTCCATGCGGATACATTTAATCTGCTTTACCCAGCCGTTCTCATCACCGATGTATTCCACAGGGTTATGGAGTATCTTGAACTGCACACCTTCTTCGTGGGCATGATGAACTTCTTCTTTTCTCGCCGGTAATTCTACTTCGCTGCGGCGATAGATGATGTAGGCATTATCCGCTCCCAGACGCAGGGCCGTCCGGACGGAATCCATGGCCACGTTCCCGCCGCCGATAACTGCAACATTCTTCCCGCGGGCAATAGGCGTATCGTATTCGGGGAATCTGTAGGCCTTCATCAGGTTTGATCTTGTGAGGTACTCATTTGCCGAATAAATACCGCTCAGGTTCTCACCAGGGATATTCATGAACACCGGTGCCCCTGCGCCTACACCAAGAAATACGGCATGGAACCCTTCATCAAAGAGATCATCCACCGTTTTTAATCTGCCGATTGCCGCATTGGTTATGATCTTTACTCCGAGTTTTTCCAGGTAATCCACTTCCGCATCAACGATTGCCTTGGGAAGACGGAATTCGGGGATACCGTAAATCAATACGCCGCCAGACTTGTGTAGGGCTTCGTAGATTGTCACATCGTGACCCATTTTCACAAGATCACCGGCTATGGTAAGCCCCGCCGGCCCGGCGCCGACAACGGCGATCTTTTTGCCCGTCGATGGAGCTTTCTCCGGTATCTGGATATTTCCTGCTGCCCGCTCAAAATCCGCGGCAAAGCGCTCAAGCCGGCCGACTGCAACAG
>DNUI01000024.1 GCA_003508565.1 Syntrophaceae bacterium | reverse complement strand
CTCTTGTTCCCCTGTGTTCATGATAGCTTCCACCTTATCAGAAATATTATCTAGTTACGAAGGACTTTGGCCCAACACAAAGTCTTTGTAATGGGGATACTCCTCGTTAATCTTCATAATTACGCTGTCACGCTTTTTAGGACTTGCCAATTTTATAAACTTCCATTCATCCTCTGTAAGACTTACGTTATCGATCAAATCTGTTTGTAATTCCGAACACAGAATATCAGCTGCCTTTACGATGAGAGTTATTTTCTTCAATTCGGCATCTTGAACTGTTTCCAAAAGGTCTTCTCTATGGTGGTTCGCTATCACAAATGAGAGGTTGGCAGGCAAATTCCAGAGATTCGCGACATATTCTCCGACAGAGCAGTGATCAAAACCGAGAATCTTTTGTTCAGCCTCCATGAAAGAGTTTTTCTGCTCTTCCACCATGGTGATTACCTCAGCATATTTGTCTCTCATGGAACGACTTATTATAACCTTGCCGATATCGTGGAGGAGACCGTAAATAAGAGGCTCTCCCGAGGCAAGAAGCGCTGTTTCATTGGCTATCACTGTCGCGCCTATTGATACCGCCATACTATGCTCCCACAGCAACCTATCCGTAGCATCAGATATCCGGCATAAATCTTTCAGTGATGCAGCAAATACGAGCGCTTTAATCGTGTTGAATCCGATGAGCATCGTCGCATCTGTGATATCATTAATGCTTCTCCCCCTTCTGTAGTAAGGGGAATTCGCTATTCTCAGGAGCCTGGAAGAAAAGGACTGATCCAGAGAAATAACCTTTTTCAATTCTTCCAGAGATGAAGTATCATCAGCAATGATGTGTAAGATCCTGGAAGCGATAACAGGAAGAGAAGGTATATCAGATACAATATTCGGAATATTTCCTATTTTTTTGATACTATGCATACCTTTAAAAAACTCCTTAAGACAATAGAGGAACCGTCAAGAGGTGCTCCCCTATGTTACCTTATTAATTTTCTTGTCCATGCGTCCTGAGACACCTGCACGGCAGTCCACCTTCATCGTCATATACAGCCTGCCGCAGTCCTGTTTAAGATCCTCCATGCAGCGCGTGATCACACGCATGACCTCGTCCCACTCGCCCTCTATGGACGTTCCCATGGGACTGATATGATGTGCTAAGCCGCTCTCTTTAATGATTTTTACCGCTCTTGACGCATACTTACTTACACTTTCTTCCTTGCCGATAGGAAAAATAGAAAAATCAACGATGACACTCATGCAAACCTCACTTAATTTTTTGAATATCCTGTATCATATATCCTTCGGAAAGGGCAAGACAATCTGGGACGGTCGGAAAATAAGACTCCTGGCAACTTTTCGGGCAACTTCTTTTTCGGGGATGATGACATCCGTTGCCCCAACCTTTTCCACAATTAGCTAATGCTCTTCATTGGGGGCTTTCACAATAATGTTTTTGACCTTTTCACCTTACTTGGGTATGGAACCTGTGTTCTTCTTATTCGCCCTGAATATCTCCAGAATCAGAAGGAAAGCCCCCACAGTTATCGCTGAATCAGCGACATTGAAGGCGGGCCAGTGGTACGAACCTATATATACATCGATAAAATCGACAACTTCTCCCAAACGCACCCGGTCGATAAGGTTACCAACGGCGCCGGACATAATGAGAGAAAGACCGAATGTCATGAGGAGGTCTTCAGATGTATCCTTTATGACATAGTACAGGATGCATAGTATCGCCACAGAGGTTACTGCTATAAAGAAGATTGAGCGAAACGCAGCCGGGGCATCGGCTAGAATACTGAAGGCAGCCCCGGGATTCCTGACATATGTTATATTGAAAAATCCTTCGATAACCGGAAATGATTCATGCAGCAACATGGTCGAGCTGATGTATGCTTTGGTAACAAAATCAAGAAGGACCATCAGCGCGAACGTGGCAAAAAAGATAATGTACTTCTTCTTCAAATAATGCATCCGTTGCTTTTGATTATTGTTTGCCATATATTCATAATATACGTTCTATGCAAATTAGTTCTATTCCCGGTACTTTCAAAAAGGATTCAAGGAACCCTAGTCTATTCCCGTCACCTGTCGACCGTCATCGCAGTAGCAGTGAATAGTGAATAGTGAATAGGAACAAGAAAAAACATGTTCTGTTCTTCACCCGTTACTCGTCACTATTCCCTATTCACTGTCTTTTGATTTCCTTACCCTTTTACCCTTATCCCTTGACCCTGATATGTTGACCCCTTGAATCCTGGAGAAGATCGCAACTTTTTCAGAGATGCGTCTTAAATCTAAAGGTTCATACGGCATCTTTCACAAATGGTCGGATGATCAGGGTCCGCGCCTACAGTCTCACTGTATATCCAGCAGCGATCACATTTCTTGCCCTGCGCCTTCGTTACCCCAATAGTCAAACCAGGAAATTCCTCACTCACGTAAGGGTCTTTAATTTCGTCCTTGTCCGTAATGTTGACCTGGGAAAGTATTAACAATGTTTTTAAGTCTTCACGGTGCATTTCCATGAATGACCGGAGATTGTCAGGCGGGGAAATATCCACACGGGCGTCTAGGGAATGCCCGACTACTTTGTTCTTCCTTGCCGTTTCAAGTGCCCTGGAAATTTCTCCCCGAAGCGCGATCATGGTGCTCCAGTTATGGGCCAGACGTGCATCCAGATATTCAGGATTCACTTCCGGGAACTGTGTCAGATGAACACTGCC
>DNUI01000169.1 GCA_003508565.1 Syntrophaceae bacterium | reverse complement strand
GATGAAAAACCTTGACCTCATAAGGCGCAGGCAAAGATAATCACATTATGAGAATCATTTATCTGGCGGACATCCACGGAGACTTTGATAAGCTGAATGATCTCCTGAATGAAACAGTTGCCGACGCGTACATTATATCTGGCGATCTGATCGATATCCCCTTCTACAGTATGAATACATCCATACGCTATCACGAACTGCAACAATATTTCCACGGACTAAGAAGGCAAATGTCGAGAGAGGAGATGCTCATTGAGGATTTTGTGGATGAGCTTTTGGAAAAGCCCGACATCTCTGACGATATACAGGAATTGGGGACTCAATACCAGGAGTACACGATCAGAGCCCGCAGGGTCATGCAGCAGAAATACAGGGTATTGGGAAGCATAATATCGACAAAACAAAGGTCTCAGGTCTTCTGCCTTCCCGGGAATTACGATATGGATCTCAAATATACCGCGCTGCATGAGAACGACTTACACCTGCATTGGTATACCATGGAGAATTTGAGGATATGCGGGTATGGCGGGGTGGCTATATGGACACCGGGAATTCCCGAGAGGTATGTCGTTCATGCAAGGGAAAAGATGAAATATTTCGACAGGGACAATGAGATGTACCGCTTTTTCAAGGCAATAGATCCACAAATTATTGTAACCCACCAGCCCGCGTATGGGATTCTTGATCAAGTGGCCTCAGGAGGACCGATTGGATCGACGGCATTGCGCAACTATTGTGAAGCGAATCCAGTGATTATGTGTCTTACAGGTCATACCCATCATCAATGGGGGGTGAAGCTGATTGAGAATACCCTGTATCTTAATCCATCAAATTTCGGTGAAGTAACCTTGATCTCAGGGGATGTTGCGGAGGGAGGATTTCACTATTCGATCAAGGTGGAGGATGAGCAGATACAGGAAATTATCTTCAAGAAATTTTTTAACGGAAGAATTTATGACGTTGCCGAATTTTATATCAGAAACGGCAAATTAATCAGACAAATCCTGGATACGGCAAGATACCGCGCCCTGGAAGAGATAAAGAATTATGACCTCAAAGATATCAAAGAGTCCCACATCCCTGAGATCACTCTGTACAATGAGATAAAGAAGTTTTACAGGGCCTTCCAGACACAGGAAACAGAGGAAAGACTCCATACTCTGGAGGTAATCACTTCTCTGATTGAAGACAAGGTGCACGCTGATATTGCTATGGACGTGATGGGTTCAGTTAATTTTGGTCTGTCCGTATCAGATTCGGATATGGACATTGTCCTTTATCTAAGGTGCGGCGAGAACCGCCCACAGTGTGAGGGAATATGTACCGGTGGAAGCGATATGTGCAGCTATCTTGAAAATGCTGAGGAGATGATCAAGGAAATACTTAAGGACAAATACAATTATCATATTCTTGATGTCGTCGATCTTAACCGTGTAGAAGAAAGCATACGGGAGAAGAATTATGAGAACGAAACCCTTCAACGTTTTGTGTTCTACAGGTCCATATGCCGTCCCATAAACTACCGGGTCGTTGCTCCTATAGAAGATATGCTCAACAAAGATATAATGTTTCGCAAGGAGATTGAAGGGAGTCTCCAGGCGTTTTTTAAGATAATCGCTGCCACCTCCCGGCATATAGGATCGTTCATGAAATACGAGGGACGTCTATCGGCATTGGGGATAAAACTGCCAAACTGGATAAGAGAAAAAGTAAAGCTTTATTTGGGGGAGTTGAAAGGAGAACACTTCAGTTCACCGTAAAATCAATATTGTGTGGTCATAGATATGTTCTACAGCCTGGCGGCAGATTTTGTGATCCTTATTCATTTTTTATGGATTGCGTTTGTGATCCTGGGCTTTCCCATCTTTTTATATCTGAACTGGCCAAGATGGAGAATCTTTCATCTGGTTTCCCTTATCGCCATGATTATTATGCAACTGACACACACGATCTGCCCACTTACTCATCTTGAAGTGTATTTGAAGTCGAAAGGTACTTCCAGCCATGTCTATCCCGGTAAATTCACCATAGAAACCATCGAAAAACTGATCTATGTCGAAAACCTGACACTCGCAAAAATCACCTATGCGACGATTATCTTTCTCATAATTGTGCTCATGTCATTCTGGCTAAGGCCGCTTCGTATTAAAAAACGTAATAATATTTAAATGTTGAATTATCCACATGTTTCTGATATGGGCATATGTGGGATAGTGATGAGAAGGCATTAATATCAGACAGGCCGCGTGCCTGTCCTCATGCTTTTATGATAGAAGATGAACCAAAAATAAAAGTCGGTATTATCGAACAATGCAGAAAGATCGACGGGGCGTTTAATGGCGCCTATCTCCTCGGTCATGACCTTTCGTTAAACGGCGGTTTTGCCCTTCGTGTTTCCGGCGGAGAGATTGTTCTTTACGATGCCGCAGGCAATGCTGTTTTACGTCAGGCAGAATTACACTGCACTCCGGGTGACGGTTCTACGTTCACGCTCTTTGATGTAATCATCGGCGTTCATTTCCATTGGGAAAGAAAGCAGGAACAGACATTTCAGGGCTCCCTCATACTCATTCTTGATAAACATAAAAACCTGGTTGTTATCAATCAGATTTCTATAGAAGACTATCTGGCAAGCGTTATTTCATCAGAAATGAGTACAGACGCACCTTTAGAATTTCTGAAGGCGCATGCGATCATCTCACGGAGCTGGCTTATGGCCATGCTCACACGTACCCGTTTCACTAAAAACCACGGCAAGGTGTCATTCAGCCCTGTCTTGCATACAGGTGAGATTGTCTGCTGGTACGATCGAGAGGATCACACACTGTTTGACGTGTGCGCTGATGATCATTGTCAGAGATACCAGGGTATTTCCCGGATGATGTCCGGAAACGCCCGTCATGCGGTAGATATTACCAGGGGCGTTTTTCTCACACACAACAATGAAATATGCGATGCCCGCTACCACAAGGCATGCGGCGGCATCACTGATAATTATGAGAGTGCGTGGGATGACATACAGGTCCCTTATCTCACCTCCATTGCTGATTCTCGTTCCCCGCATAATCCGATTGGCACGGAGGCAGATGCCGAACATTGGATTCTCTCCAGCCCCGATGCGTACTGCAACACAAGAGACGAAAATGTCCTTACGCGGATACTTCCTTCCGTTGATCTGGAAACCACGGATTTTTTCCGCTGGAAAGTGGCATTCACAAGGAAAACGCTGGAAGGTATCCTTCAGGAGAAATCGGGAATGAATTTCGGTGACCTCCATAATCTCGTTCCCATAGAGCGGGGTCCTTCAGGAAGGATTGTACGCCTGAAAATTGAAGGATCGAAGCAGACGATCACCATAGGCAAAGAACTGGAAATACGCCGCTGGCTCTCCCGGACGCATCTCTTGAGCAGCGCATTTGTCGTCACCATAGAACGCGATCCATCGGGCATTCCAACTCGCTTCATTCTTCACGGCGCAGGATGGGGGCACGGCGTAGGCTTGTGTCAGATTGGGGCGGCGGTAATGGCCGCGAAGGGCTGTACGGCGGAGGAAATTCTGCGTCATTATTTTCGTAACACCGAATTGCGGAAGCTGTACTGAATGATGTTCTATGGATAAATTACCTATAAAAACAGCATTTATTTTAGGCGCAGGCCTGGGAACGCGCCTGCGGCCCCTGACGAATACCTTTCCTAAGCCCCTATTGCCCTTAGGCAGACGCCCGATCATCACCTACCCCATGGATCACCTTATATCGGCAGGTATAGAAAGAATCATTGTAAACACTCATCATTGTGCTGACAAGTATCTTCAGACGTTCCCTGATCGGCAATGGCGGGGAATCCCGATCATCTTTCGTCATGAACCTGTTCTTCTTGATACAGCCGGGGGAATAAAAAACATCGAAGATCTCCTTGATAACGATAATGCGCTCCTGGTTTATAATGGAGATATTGTGAGCGACCTGCCGTTACAGCATCTCATGGACGAACATTTCGCAAGGCGAAAAGAGGTTACTCTGGCACTGAGGAGCGACGGCACGCCCTTGAATGTGAATATAAACGACCATGGTGATATATGCGATTTGCGCCATACTCTGGGCGATCCGGGCATCAGGAGATGCCTTTTCACGGGTATTTATATTGTGGAAAAACGTTTTTTAAACCGCATGAAGAATGAGCATGTGGAGTCGGTTGTCCCGATATTTATCGAGATGATAAGAGAGAAGCCGGGATCGGTGGCCGGGGTTGTTATTGACGAAGGCCTTTGGCACGATATCGGCTCTGTGGAAGAATACGAAAGAATGAACACCCTGCTGTCGGGATAGAAATCTTGCGAAATCCTCGGGACTCCGTTAAGAAAACGGACAAACATAAGGCAGAGACTACTCTTATATGACACATCCACCTCAGGAAATGCTGCAATTTGCGCGTCAGGCGTTGGGACTATGGGAAGAAGTCACCTTCCACATGATGCCGGGTAGCAAAGGCGGATCAATCAGATCATTCTATCGCCTTCGATATGGAAATAACAGTTCCGCCATTTTCATGCATTATGAACGGGATACCAAGGAAAATAATTACTACGCAACAATAGCCGGATTCCTGAGGGACATTGGCGTTCCAGCGCCTCTTATTATAGCTCATGATCCTCACAGAGGCTTTATTGTCATGGAAGACCTGGGAGATACAGATCTATGGTCTTTCCGGCATGAACCCTGGACGGTAAAGCGTGCATATTACCGAAAAGCTCTCTCTATCGCACACAGGCTCCATTCCTTCCCCTTGGAAGAGTTCCCTTCGCGGGAAGTTTCTCTTATGGAGCAATTCAATCCTGAGCTTTACCGGTGGGAGCGAACTTACTTCCTCGAAAATTTTGTTCAGGCTTTGTGCGGGATTGAACTAACCCCTTCCGACAAATATGACCTGGAAGAAGAACTGATAGGGTTATCAGACCGGCTTGAAAATATAAAACCATGCCTCGTGCATCGAGATCTTCAGTCTCAGAATATTATGATCTGCGGAGGTAATCCGGTTCTCATTGATTTTCAGGGCCTGCGCTTTGGCAATCTATTTTATGACCTGGGGTCACTTCTCTACGACCCATATGTCTCTTTGACAGAAGATGAACGGGCAGAACTGCTCCGATATTACTACCTGCTTTGGATCTTTCGCGGAAATGAAATTAACGATAGTGAAGAGGGTCAAGTCACCGTATCCCTTACGTGGGCGTATTTTCTGGATATGTTCAGGGAGGCATCGGTACAGCGACTCATGCAGGCTCTCGGCGCCTATGGATTTCTCGGGCTTAAGCGCAGTATCTCATCATTTCTTAACCACATTCCCAACGGAATCGCGAATCTTATCGATGCCAGCACGCACACGATGCACCTTCCGCGTCTGAAAAGTCTTGCCATACGATGTCAGTACGCCCTGCAAAACACGATTTAAATCCCCTTTCAAGAATTTTAACATGATTTTTGATGTGCACTATAATGTAATGTAAAAAATAAATTTCAAATTAACTTTATTTATTCGTAATTGACATTTTAATAAAATCATACTACGGATATTCAATTTTATATAGACAATGACCAAATCGGAGATTTTGTATGGCAACTGAACTTACATATGTGCTTATAACCCCTTACAGTCTTATCAAGTCCCGTACCGGCAATATTATTGCGCGCCTCATGTCATTTTCCGGCTGCGACTTGGTCGGCATCCGCATGATGCGCCCCTCGGATGAGTTTGTGAATGAATATATTAAAAATGTGAAAGTGCTGGGCATTGATCCCACGGTAAAGAAGACGCTTGTCGATTACATTGATCAGAACTTGAGACATGACAATATCCTCGGTCAGCCAAACCGATGTCTGTTCCTTTTATTTGAAGGCATACATGCGGTGGAACGGATCCATGAAGTTGTCGGTAAGCTCACAACCGAAGCTGAATCGGAGGCCGTTCGCGGTACTATACGCGGCACCTACAGCGATTACGTAACTACTCCCGAGGGAAAAGTCCGTTACTTCGAGCCTGCGGTATTAATACCAACCACTACGGAATATGCTCGGAAAAATCTTGAAATCTTTGCCAAACTGGGATTCAAAGACCCCGGCATTTATGAAGAATGTGCAGAAGGTGAAACGACCTTGGTAATTCTGAAACCGGATAACTTTTTTAAGCATTCGGTTCGACCCGGCAATATGATTGATATGTTTTCCAAGACGGGGCTCAGGATCGTAGGCGCCCGTATGGTCCGCATGAGCGCCACCCAAGGTGAGGAATTTTATGGATTTCTGCGGGACGTCTTCAAGAAGAAGCTCGCGAATCGGGTTGTTGAGAATATCCGAAAGGGAATTGGAAAATCTTTTAATTTTGAGATCACCGATGATGAATACACAGCCATGGCCGAAGTGATCAACGAAAAGAATGCCACATATGAGGTTTCGCAAATCGTGAAATATATGACCGGCGTTGACCTGAATACGGTATCACCAGGCGACCGCGACAAGCCAGGTACACATAGGGGTCTTGCACTCCTCTATCGCGGACATGACGCGGTGGAAAAAATCCGTGAACGCCTCGGTGTGACAGATCCTGCAAAAGCTGTAGCAGGTACCGTACGATCTGATTTCGGGCAAAACATCATGCAGAATGCCGCACATGCCTCCGATTCAATTGAGAATGCCGTACGTGAGAGAAAAATCGTCGGCCTCTATGAAAACGCCGGTAATGACTGTGCAAAAATCATCCAGGGCTGGTTTAAAGGCGAGCACACTATATCTTAGAAACTGTTGCGGTAAAGATCTCAGATTTGGTCATATTTGGCTGAACTGAGTGAGCAAAACCATAGCTATGGCAGTGCGCTGTTTCAAGGATTTCGATTGAGGATCGGGCAAAGATGACCTAAAGAAGAGATGCATCAATGTAATTGTTATTCCGTGACAGCTCCTTAATTGAATTCGGGCATATACCTCCAGTTTCCGCGCAGGGTTTCATGCGTGAGACCTTCGGTTAACAGATTTAAAAATTCATCACGAGAAATATAGCGGGCGCCAAGGGTCTCAAGATGGGAAGTATGAACCTGGCAATCCAGAAAATCATAGTTAAGTTCTTTTAATTTATACACCAGGCTTATCAGTGCCGCCTTTGAAGCGTTACTCATAAGTGAAAACATGGACTCTCCAAAGTAACACCCGCCAAGAGACACTCCATAGATACCGCCGACAAGTGTGTCTCCATGCCAGGCTTCTGTGGAATGGGCAAACCCAAGGGTATGCAGTGTGCAGTATGCCTCCAGCATCTCATGAGTGATCCACGTCCCCTTCCTTTTCCGCCGTGTTTTCTGGCACCACTGAACAACTTCCCGGAAACTATGATCGTACGTGATCCGGAAAACATTATGACGCAATACTTTCTTCATACTTCTGGATACTCTGAGTTCATCAAGAAATAATACAAAGCGCGGATCGGGAGACCACCACACAATAGGATCACCCTCGGAATACCATGGGAAAATACCATGGCGATAGGCTTCCAAAAGCCTGCCGGGAGAAAGGTCTCCACCGACCGCGAGAATACCGCTTTCAGAAGTCAGATGTACGGGGGGAAAAATGATTTCTTCAATCAATTGAAAAATAGGCATCAGATATTTACAGCTAAAGGACGGAAGACATAAGATTTACCCATCGGCTACTCGTAAAATCACATCATCATTTTCAATATCCACAACAGCCTTCCCGCCCTTGTTCAGTTTTCCGAAAAGCACTTCATCCACAAAAAACCGTTTTATCTTATCCTGGATCAGACGGGCAATTTCCCTCGCTCCGAATTCCGGAGAATATCCTTTATTGGCGAGCCATTCGGAACACCCCTCGGTAACCTGTATGGATACATGTTTCTCCTGCAGTTGAGAGGCAAACTCACTGATAGCCTTTTTGACAATCATGAGTACCACTTCATGGGTAAGACCGTTGAAGTTGACGACCGCATCAAGCCGATTTCTGAATTCAGGAGAAAATATCTTCTCCACAGCCGTCAATACCGCATCCCGGTTAATTGTCATTGCCTCGAAGCCGATACTCTGCTTCCCGATTTCCCGCGCACCGGCGTTCGATGTCATAAGGATAACGACATTGCGGAAATCCGCCTTTCTGCCGTTGTTATCAGTCAATGTTGCATAGTCCATGACTTGCAGGAGGGTATTGAAGATATCGGCATGCGCCTTCTCAATTTCATCAAGCAATAGAACGGAATGTGGATTTTTCCTGATAGCTTCGGTAAGCAGTCCTCCCTCCTCATAGCCTACATAGCCGGGAGGCGCCCCTACAAACTTCGCCACAGTATGCTTTTCCTGATATTCACTCATATCATACCTGTGGAGCGGCACTCCGAGAGTTGTGGCAAGCTGCCGCGCAAGCTCTGTTTTGCCGACTCCCGTCGGCCCCACGAATAAAAGAGACGCAACAGGTTTGTGAGGCTCTCGAAACCCCACACGTGAACGTTTGATAGCTTCCACTACTATTTCAATTGCCTGATCCTGTCCGAAAATATTATTTTTCAGGTTTGCTTCCAGATCTCGAAGCTTGTCAAGTTCGGAGGAAGAAACACTCTTCACCGGAATCCGGGCAATCTTCGCAACAACCGCTTCGATTTGATGGTTGTCGACTGTCTTTTCCGTATCTTCGTCTCGATCCCCCATGTTCGCAAGAGCGCCGGCTTCATCAATTACATCGATTGCCTTGTCCGGCAATCTGCGGTCATTGATAAACTTATCGGACAACTCAGCCGCCGCTCGCAGTGCTTCTTCCGTATAGGATACACGATGATATTCTTCGTATTTGCTCCTGATGCCCTGCAGAATTTGGAAGGTTTCGTCTGTCGTAGGCTCAGGAACTTCAATCATCTGGAATCTTCGGGAAAGGGCGCCGTCTTTCTCAAAATACTTCCGGTATTCATCATAGGTGGTGGAACCTATACACCGGAGCTTCCCGGAAGCCAATGACGGTTTCAGGATGTTTGATGCATCCAGAGAACCGCCTGAAACAGCCCCTGCACCTACGATGCTATGGATCTCGTCGATGAAAAGGATTACCTTTTCCTGTTTCTGAAGTTCAGCAATCACCCTCTTCATGCGCTCTTCAAAGTCGCCTCTGAATCTGGTACCGGCAATGATTGCTCCCATATCCAGGGAATAAATTTTTGATCCTTTTAGGCGTTTTGGAACCTTACCTCCCGCAATAAGCTGCGCAAGCCCTTCAGTTATCGCTGTTTTCCCCACGCCCGGCTCTCCCACATGGACAGGATTATTCTTGAATCTCCGGCATAGTACCTGGATGGTCCTCTCAAGGATATCCTCCCTGCCTATGAGGGGATCAATTTCTCCCGCTTTCGCCTTTGCCGTCAGTTCAGTCGTAAATAATTTTAAAATCTTGTTTTGCTCTGATTCATTATCCTTGGTTTCCCGTTCAGTTTCATTTTCCTGAAGCTTCTTAACCGGCTTCTGGACATCCGTCGTTTCAGGAATTACAGATACCCCATGAGAGATGTAATTCAGCAAAGCAAGCCTGGTAACACCTTCTTTTCTTAGAAAGAATGAAGCATGTGATTCCTTTTCATCGAAAATGGAAACAAGAACATCACCCAATTCCAGAATCTCCTTTTGAGCAGAGGTCGTATGCCAAACAGCCCTTTCAAGTATGTTTTGGAACCCCAATGACTGGACAGATCGAGCACCATCCACAATTGGATTGTTCTCACGAAGATGTTTTGATAACGCCCTTTTTAAATGTTCCGGGTCACCGCCGCATCTTTGAATAATTTCCGCCCCCTCATCAAAAAACAGCGAGGCATACAGCAGATGTTCCGGTGTCACAAATTCATGAGATCGGGTATTCGCTTCGGCATAGGCGGCCATAATGATTTGATTGAGACTTTCACTAATTTTCATACCTTGTCTCCGATAATCATGCCTCCTCCAATGAACATTTTAAAGGGAATTCCCTTCGCTTTGCCATGTTATGGACTAGAGATACCTTGGTGGAGGCAATATCATATGTGTACACACCGCAAATACCCGCCCCTTTTTTATGTACATCCAGCATGATCTTTGTAGCTTCCGCCGCCGCCTTATGAAACACAACCATAAGGATCTCCACCACAAAATCCATCGTGGTATAATGATCATTATGAAGTATAACTCGATACATCTTAGGCTCCTGCAAAACAGCATCAGGTTCTAATTGGATATCATTATCATATTCTGAATCAGGATCAGGGTTCTTCGGCATACCTTTCCCTCAAACTTACAAGTTAGTAATCTACTTTGCTACTATACCGTTTATATAATATAAGACAAGGCAGGCTACGTGTCAATGGAGTTATTAAAGGCGGACATAGTTGAATATAATCAAACATATCGAGGGGTCTTGCGACCCCTCTCTCTAATACTATTATGTAGTGTGTAGTAATGATGAACCGACTACATGCCTTCTTTATACTTGAATGAAATATTAAGTCTTACCCTAAAGGATGTTATTTTCCCATTTTCGACAGTAACATCCTGTTTTACAACTTCCGCAACTCTCAAATCCTCGAGTGACTTAGCAGAAGTCGTCAGGGCAACTTGCGCAGCATCTTCCCATGATTTGGGACTCGTTCCTACGATCTCAATAATTTTGTATACTGACATACCATTGCTCCTCCTTTCTTAGTACATTGACGCGTTAA